>DAOWHF010000146.1:0-3427 GCA_030641565.1 Methylomarinum sp. | reverse complement strand
TGGCTAAATATAATGACTTACCTATTATTGCAATGACAGCCAATGCAATGAAAACAGATATCGATAATTGTCATGATGCCGGAATGAATGATTATATTTCTAAACCTATCAATATTAGCAATTTATTTGATACACTTAAAAAACACTTAAGCAGTAATAAACCTGTCATTAGTCTCGACACAGTCACAAATGATCAATCGGTTAATAATACAACAAAAAAAACAACACAACCCTTAAGCCTTTCAGTTTCTGAAGGAATAGAACGCCTAGATGGTGATAAAGTCCTCTATTTAGAAATTCTTGAGCAGTTTTTAATCATGGTATCTGAGAGTCTACCAGCCATAAAACAGGCGTTAATAGACAGCGATATCCCAAGTGCACTTACTTTAATACACGACCTCAAAGGAACATCAGGCAACATTGCTGCAAATGAAGTTTATAAAACCTCTGAAAAATTTGAACAATGCCTTATGTCTGAAGAAAAAGACTACAAGCCTTTATTACACACACTAGAGAGTCAATTAAACACATTAATAAATGATATTAAATTCTACAAAAATGCACAAGACTAACAAATACCCTTATACATACCTGTATAAACAAACAACAAAACAAATAGATGTTTTAATTTTACGAAGCGAAAATCAGCCTTAAAGGTAGACTTTTAATCTTTCAGGAAAAAGGACTTACGGTTGCTAAATTTATGCCGTATCGGATTGAGAAAAGAACTAGTCAAACTCACTTAGGAGTGAGGATTTAATAACTTCCGGAAATTTGGCGTAGAATTTTGGCTTCACAGGAGTGTTAATAAAATAGGCGCATAGCTGGCTACGTAACTATTTTATTTGCGCTTCTGCGGAGCCAAAAGACAAGTCAGGATTCGGAAGTTATTAAATCCTCACTCCTTAAGATCACGCATAAAATAGTTTGGAGAGTGGATGGACAATGACTCTTTTGTTCCCTTATTTCAAGTGTGATGGGCACGCTATCGCTTTGCCCATCCTACAAAAAAATAATTGTCGAAGTTATTTTATGCACGTTTCTTAGATCGCTTTAATCAGCAGCAGTAAATAAGACCAGCCTATAATTAATTTTAGAGATTAAACACTTAATTCACGGTATCCAGAGTTGTAATACATCAATGGCTCGCCATCACGACAAGAAACAGCTTGAACTTCACCAATAATAACCCAATGCGTTCCCGCTTGTACCTGATCAACTACAGTACATTCAAGTGATGCCAATGCATCATCAATCACTGGAGTGCCTATCTCACCTTCATGCCACGCAACATTAGCAAAACGTTCTTCCTGACTTGCCCCGCCTGCGAACTGATTAGAAATGTCCTGTTGATCAGCTTTTAGAATATTGACCGCAAAGGTTTTTCCCTCTAAAACAGCATCACCTGTATCAGCCGATTTATTAATACAGACCAAAATCTGTGGTGGATCTAATGAAACACTGCTAAATGAAGTCGCAGTCATCCCTTTTAATCCAAAACTTTCAGATTTTGAAGTAACCACGGTGACGCCACTCGCCCACAACTTAAGTGCGTTTTTAAAATCTTGCTCACTAACTGACATAACCTTTCCTCATTTAATTTATTATCCCATATATGGACATTGATAATCGGAAGTGAGGCTAAAGCCTCACTTCCCAGAGAGAATCTGCTGCATTATCTTTTCTTTATATAAAGATCGGTAATTGATCCGGTAATAATTTCAGAAGCAAAAGCAAAGGTCTCAGATAATGATGGATGAGGGTGTATTGATAAGCCAATATCCTCGGCATCTGCACCCATTTCTAGTGCTAAGACAGCCTCTGCGATTAATTCTCCCGCATTCGGCCCAACCATTCCAGCACCTAAAATTCTACCTGTTTCTTTTTCACATAAGATTTTTGTTAAACCTTCATTTCTTCCTAAACTCAATGAACGTCCACTGGCAGCCCAAGGGAAAGTCCCTTTATCATATTCAATACCCTCTTTTTTGGCTTGATTCTCAGTCAAGCCCATCCAGGTTACTTCTGGATCTGTATAAGCTACCGAAGGAATAGTCAATGCATCAAAAGCTGCTTTCTCTCCAGAAATAACCTCCGCCGCCACTTTACCTTCATGTGCCGCTTTATGCGCTAACATAGGGTTGCCAACAATATCACCTATGGCAAAAATATGATCAACATTGGTTCTTTGCTGCTCATCGACACTGATAAAGCCCATTTCATCAACATTGACACCGGCTTTATCCGCAGCAATTTTCAAACCATTAGGTCTACGGCCAACAGCAACTAGCACAGCATCAAATGTTTCAGCTTCTGGTGCTGTATCACCCGAAAAAGTAACTTTTAAACCTTTTTTAAGTGGTTTAATTTCTTCGACTTTGGTATCTAACCAGATATTTTGATATTGTTTTTTAATGCGCTTATGTAAAGGGCGAACTAAATCTGAATCACAACCAGGAATAATTTGATCCATCAATTCAACAACGCTGATTTCAGACCCTAAAGCATGATAAACCGTTGCCATTTCCAAACCAATAATACCGCCACCAACAATCAATAACTTCTTAGGAATTTCTGTCAGATTAAGTGCATCAGTTGAATCCCACAAACGGGGATCATCATTTGGAAAAACAGGAATTTTAGTCGCTTGAGATCCAGCGGCAATAATGGCGTTATCAAAGGTAATAGTTTGCGAACCTTCCTCGCCTTCAACTAACAATGAATTAGCTGATTGAAAAGACCCTAAACCTTGTACCACAGTAATATTACGTTGTTTAGCTAACCCCGCCAACCCCGTATTTAACGATTTTGAAACGCTTTCTTTCCAGCTTCGGATCTTATCCAGATCTATTTTAGGCTTTCCAAAGGAAATACCGTGGCTTTCTGATTCTTCTGCTTCATGGATAATATGCGCCAAATGCAATAAGGCTTTTGATGGTATACACCCTACATTAAGACACACGCCACCAATGACGGGATAACGCTCAACCAATGTGACCTTTTTACCTAAATCAGCAGCACGGAAAGCCGCTGTATAGCCGCCTGGCCCACCACCTAAAATGACAACTTCTGTATGCATATCAGACATAATTATTCCCTGTTTACAATAATAAACGACGAATATCGCCCAAATACTGGGCAATAGCGACTAAAAACCGTGCAGCTTCTGCACCATCAATCACACGATGATCATAAGTTAAATCTAATGGCAACATTAAACGCGGAACAAATTCACTACCATTCCAAACCGGTTGCATTTTTGAACGACAAATACCTAAAATAGCCACTTCTGGCGCATTAACAATCGGTGTAAATGCTGTTCCGCCGATACCACCTAAGCTAGAAATAGACATGGTTCCACCTTGCATAGCTGCGGGAGGTAATTTTCCCTCTCTGGCTTTACCACTTAAATCTGTTAATGCTTCTG
>DAOWHF010000215.1:0-3728 GCA_030641565.1 Methylomarinum sp. | reverse complement strand
GCTCTTTTACCTTTGGTCTTTCGTCTTGCGTCTTTCGCCTGCTCTTTTAATACCTAATTAATGCAGAACCCCATGTAAAACCAGCGCCAAAGGCTTCTAGCAGTACAATTTGTCCTCGTTGAATTCGCCCATCTCTTACCGCTTCATTAAATGCTAACAAAACTGAAGCAGATGATGTATTCCCTTGATTTTCCAATGTCAGAACCACTTGATCCATCGACATTTTTAATTTTTTAGCCGTTGCTGCGATAATTCGAGTATTCGCTTGATGCGGTACCAGCCAATCGACATCAGACTTATCCAGCCCATTTGCTTCTAAGGTTTCATCAACTATACGCCCTAATGTATTGACGGCAACTTTAAATACTTCATTGCCTCGCATATTAATATAGCCGGGCTCATCTTTAGCCGAATCAGCGGCCGTTTGTGGATTTGGGCAATAAAGCAAATCTTCAAAACCGCCATCCGAATGAATATGTGTCGATAAAATACCAGATTCTTCTGATGATTCTAAAAGTACAGCACCCGCCCCGTCACCAAACAAAATACAGGTACCTCTATCTGTCCAGTCAACTAAACGGGAACAAATTTCAGAACCAACTACTAATACTTTATTAGCTGCACCCGACTTTATATATTGATCAGCAATACTCATTGCAAAGATAGAACCAGAACACGCAGCTTGCACATCAAATGCAACACATTGCTTAATACCCAGACGTTGTTGCAACAAACACCCAGTACTTGGGTAAACTCTATCAGGCGAACCTGTTGCAACAATAATTAAATCAATATCGTTTGCATCAATCCCTGCCATTTCTATCGCTTGCCTGGCAGCAATTTCAGCCATACTTGATGCTGTTTCTTCTGCACCAGCTATTCGTCGAGTCTTAATACCTGTGCGTTCAACAATCCAACTATCCGTCGTATTAACTAACTTCGATATTTCCTCATTAGTTCGTACTGTTTCAGGTAAATAACCACCTGTACCAATTACCTTTGCACAACGCTTCATACTTATTCTCTATTTTCTAAAGTGGTAGCAACTTTATCACTGATTTTACGCGTCACATCCTGTGCAATCTCTACCTCTGCAAGATGTATCGCTGTTTGAAATGCTAATGTATCAGCGCCACCATGACTTTTAATAACCAAGCCTCGCAAACCAATAAAACTTGCGCCATTGTACATTCTAGGGTCGATACTTTCTTTAAATAGTTTTAAAACAGGGTATGCAGCTAAACCAGCAAGCTTAGTAAAAATATTCTTTGAAAAAGCCTCTTTCAGTTTAGTGCCAATCATCTTTGCCGCACCTTCGATTGATTTAAGGGCGACATTACCAACAAAACCATCTGTCACAATTAAATCAACTTTTACACTACCTGCATTAATTGAATTGCCTTCAACATAACCTATATAGTTTAAAGAAGATGACTCTAACAATTTTGCAGCCGCTTTAACCTGCTCATTGCCTTTCATGTCTTCTTCACCAATATTCAGTAAGCCGATTTTTGGTGTCGCAATACCCTCTACCGCTTTTACTACCTCTTCACCCATAATGGCAAACTGATACAAGTGCTCAGCGGTACAATCAACATTAGCACCTAGATCTAGTATATGTGTATGTCCAAAAACTGAAGGTAAAGTTGAAATAATGGCAGGTCTATCAATACCAGGAATCATCTTCAGTACAAATCGTGCAATTGCCATCAAGGCACCGGTATTACCAGCACTCACACAGGCATCTGCATGACCATCACGCACTAGATTAATCGCCACTCGCATTGAAGAATCTTTTTTGCTTCTTAAAGCGCTCTGTGGTTTTTCATCCATATCCACTTGCTGAGAAGCATGCTGTATAGATAAACGGTCTTTAAATTGAACAAGAGCCTCAGCTAACAGTTCGTTAAGAACAGCCTCATCTCCGACCAAAATGATTTTTAAATCTTGATTTGCTTTTAAGCATTCCAAGGATGCAGGAATGGTGACTTGAGGACCAAAATCCCCGCCCATCGCATCAATAGCAATTGTTGAGCTCACGCTTAGGATTAACTCCGTAAGTTTTATATGAACCGACCTAGAACTAAGTCGATAACAGTCAGGAAAGGAACAGGTAAAAAAACCAGCAATGCCAGAGATTAAATACTCTCGCTCCCAGCTAAAGACTGAGAGTATCTGCTATTTAAAAAAACAGCAAATACTCTAGGCGAAATTAGTCTTCGTTGCTTAAGACTACTTGACGACCTTTAAAAACACCATCTGGCGTCATGTGATGACGTAAATGTGTTTCACCTGTCATTGGATCTTGAGACAAAGTTTTACTTGTTAAAGAATCGTGTGAACGACGTTGACCACGTCTAGAACGTGTCACTTTACTTTTTTGTACAGCCATTATTAATCTCCAGTATTTTTAAGTTTAGCTAAAACAGAAAACGGGTTGTTAGAATTCACCTGCTCATTTTGAGCATTCTCAATTGCTATAGTTTCACCGTCATCAAGCTCAACACATGTGTGTTGATGTCTTGGAAAATCAGGTAATGCCAATAACAATTCATCCTCAATAAGCTCAATAAGTGAAATCTTTTCATCGCTTAAGACCAAAGGTTCACAATCACTTGCTAATCTATCAGCTTGCTCCATATTTAAAACCACGCCCAATTTAATCTTCCTATCAATCGGATAAATCACTTTATCCAAACATGACTGACATTCAAGCACTAAATTTGCTTTGATTTCTCCCTGAATAGTCGGTACTCTGCCTTCTTTATAAAAAGAAAACTTCGCCTCAACCAGCCCAGAATTATCTAACAAGCTATCAGATAAACGAGTTAATTCGCTTATTTTAAAGGTACCTTCAAGCTCTTTGCCTCTTTCACAAAAGCTTGCTGGATTTATAAGAATAGGTAATTGATCTAACATAACTGAACAATTCTAAAGGGTTAATGAATTTTCGTCAACACCTTATAAACAGACATATCAACTTCAAATGAAAGAACTCATTCTTGCCTCAAGCTCTCTTTACAGAAAAAGCTTATTACAAAAACTTAATCTTGAATTCATCACCGCCTCACCAGACATTGATGAACACCCCAAGCCAAACGAACAACCAGATAAACTGGCTTTACGCCTTGCAATAGAAAAAGCACTTGCCTTGCAATCAGACTACCCAAGTCATCTGATTATTGGCTCTGATCAAGTCGCAAGCTTTGACAACCACATATTAGGAAAGCCAGGCAATCACCAAAACACGATTAAGCAATTAAAACTCCAATCAGGAAGATCTGTAAATTTCTACACCAGCGTCTGCGTCTTAGACGCTTCAAGCGGACGATATTATACAGACATTGACTTATGCACAACTTATTTCAAGAAATTATCTGACCAACAAATTCTCAATTACGTGAACTTAGACACACCTTATAACTGCGCCGGGGGATTTAAAGCGGAAGGTTTGGGCATTAGCCTATTTGACAAAATAGAAGGAGAAGACCCTAACTCTCTAATTGGACTCCCTTTAATTAAGTTGATTAAAATTTTAGAACGGTTTGATATTCAAGTTATTTAAAAAAAATTAATGAAAACGTTTTTCTGGCACCATTAGCTCAAACACCTGAGCAAACTCTTCATTCGCTTTCTTTACCACACTCGTAACCTGCTTAATATCCAAACGAATAACTGACAATGCTTGATCAGAAAACTCAGCTAACACTTGCTCAACAAAATCTTCT
>DAOWHF010000078.1:0-6271 GCA_030641565.1 Methylomarinum sp. | reverse complement strand
TGTATTTTTCAAACTCCTTTTTGAACAATTGATCTAATAGTTTATTTCCAAGTATTTTTAGTATCCCTAAAACAATCCCGGAACTTACGAGAGTAGGAAGCACAAAGTTATATAAAAAACTATAAAATGACATTTAATTTATTTCCATTCTGGAGTTGTCAGAGTCTAAAACATAACGCTCGCGTAATAGGCGCGAGCTTGTGAATGCCCTAATTGACGCGCTTGTTAGCTGTATTACTGTGGATAGATAAAGCACGGTAAGGCGGATAAGCTTGCGTCATCCGCCATTATAATAAATCTACTCATTTTTTTATCAGTATCAATAGGATCTTGGTCGACACATGTCCAATCACTCGGATAAATATTTTCCTTAACCATACAATGAAGATGGTCAGGCAACATAACTCAGGCGTCAATGTGGAATTCTATACACCAATATCTTCATTCCACAGTTCAGAATTGTTTTTAATAAATGATTCCATAAGCTGACGACATTCCTGGTCATCAACAACCACAACTTCTACGCCCCGAGACCTTACATAGTCCTCTGGTCCGCAAAATGTACGGTTCTCGCCAATAACAACCTTTGAAATGCCATAAAGCAGAATTGCGCCACTGCACATATCACAGGGAGATAAAGTAGAGTATAGTGTTGCTCTACGATAATCGGATGCACTAATTCGCCCCGCATTTTCCAAACAATCCATTTCAGCGTGCAATACCGCACTTCCTTTTTGTACTCGCTGGTTGTGACCGCGCCCAACTATTTGGCCATCAATAACAAGTACCGATCCAATAGGTATGCCACCAGCATCCATTCCCTTTCTTGCTTCTTCTATTGCTGCTTCTAAATATTTATCCATGATTTATTTATCACATATCCGTTATTTAAAGCCCAGTTTTCTCCAGGCGCTTGCACCACCCTCAAGATTAATTAGATTGCTATAGCCTAATTCATGAAGTGATCTTGCCGCGGCATTTCCCATTGGTCCACCTTCACAATACAGATAAATGGCTGTATTTTTATCTTTGGGAAGTTTGTCTTTATATTTTTCGATTTCATTGTAAGGAATAAATAAATCGGTTCCTTTTATATGTTGCTGTTCAGGTGTATGGACATCAATCAGGAAGATGTCTTTATTTTTCATGATCTGATTGAGTTCAGTTGAGGATATGACGGTTAGATAATCAGGTTGTTGAAATGCACAGGCATTAAGCATAAGCGTTAACATTGCAAACCTGCTTATCTTGTAAATTTTTCTTATTGGTATAAACATAAAACACCTGTTTTTATAAAATCGTAAGGTTCAGTATCCATTTGGAACGGGCTAAGGTTTGTAGGTAATCAGCTGTCTTTATTAGCTGATCTTTGTTTAACATGCTATACATTTCATGCTCTGCATGGCAATTTCTAGTTCTTCATTGGTGGGAATAACCAATATACTCACTACAGATTTATTATCATTAATATCAATAGTATTGGTATCTCGTCGCATGTTTTTATTAGGATCAATTGATAGGCCTAATAAACTTAAACCCTCACAGATTTGTGCTCTGATTTTGGCATCATTTTCACCAATACCGCCGGTAAACACCAAGACATCGACTTGGCCTAAAACGGCACAATATGCACCTATATATTTCTTAATACGATAGCAGTACATGTCCAGTGCTAGCTGTGCATTTTCATCACCAGCATCAGCCATTGTATGTATGGCACGCATATCATTCTCTCCGCAAATGCCTTTTAAGCCACTTTCCTTATTGAGCATTGTATTGATCTCTTTACTAGACATGTTGCGGTTTTGATTTAAGTAAAATGGGATTGCGGGATCAATATCGCCGCTACGTGTGCCCATCACCAAGCCTTCCAATGGCGTCATGCCCATTGAGGTATCAATACTTTTACCTTGTTTTATAGCGGTAACACTTCCACCATTGCCTAAATGCAGGGTTATTAGATTGAGATCATGCAGTGGTTTACTTAGAAAATTGGCTGCTTGTTTTGCAACATAGCAATGTGATGTGCCGTGGAAGCCGTAGCGTCTAATTCTCTCTTGCTGATAAAGTTCTTTGGGTATGGCATAGAGAAATGCATGAGCAGGTAGGGATTGATGGAAGGCTGTATCAAATACTGCAACTTGCGGTATATCCTCAGCAAATTGCATGGTCACTTCTATTCCCATTAAATTGGCTGGATTATGCAACGGCGCTAATGGAATCATGTTTCTAATACCCGTTAATACCGCTTCATCAATCAATGTTGGCTGATGAAACAATTCCCCACCATGTACGACTCTATGCCCAATAGCAGAAAGATCTGATGCATGTTGTATCACACCTGATTTCTGCATTAGATGAATGATATTTGTTAGACCTTGTTGATGATCTGGGGTAATTTGCGTATTTATTGATTCCTGCATTTCCCCATTTTCATCAGGTAAATGATACTTATGAATACTCTGGGATTCACCAATCTGTTCAATAATACCTGAGGCAAGTACAAGCAAACCGTCCATTTCAAACAATGAATATTTGATAGAGGAACTGCCTGAATTAAGTACCAGGATTTTCATTCACGACTCCATTCATTTGTGCCTGCACTGCGGTAATTGCAACCGTATTAACAATATCCGTTACTGTGCAGCCTCGGCTAAGATCATTCACTGGTTTATTTAATCCTTGTAATACAGGGCCAATGGCAACTGCACCTGAGGTACGTTGAACGGCTTTATAGGTATTGTTACCCGTATTTAAGTCTGGAAAAATAAACACATTAGCCAGTCCTGCGACTTCACTATCTGGTAATTTTGTTTTAGCAACGCCAGCATCAATTGCGGCATCATATTGCATTGGCCCCTCCAGTTTAAGGTCAGGTCGCTGAGTCTTGGATAAACGTACTGCTTCACGCACCTTGTTCACGGCCTCACCTTTACCTGATGCGCCAGTGGAGTATGACAACATAGCAATACGCGGAGTGACATGAAACAACATTGCAGTATCGGCTGAACTGGCTGCTATATCAGCTAATTGTTGTGCATTAGGTTCTGGATTTACTGCACAATCACCGTAAACCAGTACTCGATCTTCCAAACACATAAAAAATACACTAGAAACGATAGATGTACCCGGCTTGGTTTTGATAATCTGAAATGCTGGCCGAATAGTATGCTGGGTAGTATGAACAGCTCCAGAAACCATACCATCTGCATGATCTAGATGAACCATCATAGTGCCGAAATAGCTGCTATCAGCTAAGGTGTCATAAGCCATTTCATAAGTAACTCCTTTGTGCTGGCGCAACTTGAAATAACTTTCAGCATATTGCTGACGCAAAGGTGATTGCAATGGATCAATGATATTGATGTCGTCAAGGTGCAGACCTAATGCCTGAATTTTTTGTCGTATAGCCTCTTCATTACCCAGTAATGTTAATTTTGCTACGCCCCGTAAAAGTAAAATTTCTGCTGCGCGTAGAATTCGCTCTTCTTTACCTTCAGGTAGCACAATATGTTGCTGATTCGACTTGGCCCTTTGAATCAGTTCATACTCAAACATGATGGGCGTGACACGCGTACTATAGATTGATGCCATTCTTTGTTTAAGAAGGGGTATATCAATACTCTTTTCGACCACACCGAGCGCTGCTGCAATTTTACGCTCATTGGCTGGGTCCAATACAGCTTGTATTCCAGTCACATCAATTGCTGTTGTAAAGGTATCGCTAGCAACAGCCATTATAGTGAAAGGGGAGGTGGTTATCCCTGAAATTAATTTGCTTATTTGTGGTTCAGGTTCTTGCTTACCACTCAGCAACAAACCTGCAATCTGTGGGTAATTGGCTGAGTTATGCGCCATCAAACTTGCGAGAATAATATCTGAACGATCGCCAGGAGTAATAATTAAATCGCCTTCTTCAAGATGATCTAGGAAGTGAGGCACTTGCATAGCAGCCACTTTATAATTCAGTACATTACGTTTTAGACATTCATTGTCCCCGCTTAACACCTTAGCCTTGAGTTTGTTTGCGATGTCGCTAATAGTCGGTTTTTGCAGAGCAGCTACCGTAGGCACCAAATAAACGGGGTGTTTAGCACCTTGTTTCTGAAAATAATCAGTCAATTCATCAATATATCGTTCATCGATACCATTAATAAAAGTAGCTAAAAGATCACAATCATGATCTTTTAATGACTGCCTGTAACTTGCAGCAGTATCAATTATTTCTTCAATAGTTCGATCATATCCTCGCAATATAGGCATCAATAAACAACCCAGGTTATTAGCAACATCAGCGTTAAAATCCGCCTGTATTGATACTTGTCCTTCACTAAAGCTTGTGCCCACACACAAAACTCGATCGTACTGTTTCTCTAGGTTTTTGTATTTAATCAGAATTATTTTCAGTAATTCATCATAACGATTAGATGCCAATAGTTCTCTAGCTGTTTTAGTTGTGCAGCCATACATCGCTTCATAAGGTATTTCTAGGTGATAACGATCAACAACAAGCTTAATCAGCCTGTCTTCTTCAACATTGCCATGAACCAGAGGACGAAAAAAACCCAATTTAGACGTCTCCCCCGACAATAACTCCATTAGTGTTAGTACAATGGCAGATTTACCACTCCGTTGCTCTACCCCTGCAACATAGATGTTCTGAGCCATTTGTATCCCTTATTGTGAGTATGATTAAAATTTTATTTACAAGGTTTCAGTTATTGTGAAATTTAAAAGAACCTTGTGATTGATTGTGAAATTATCAGTTGATATTGTTATTCTAATATCAACTGATAAGCTAAAAAAGCTGGCAGCCTTAATTTACTGTCAAATTTAAGGTGGCAGCAAATTTGTTGTCTGAGTCTTTAGGGTCAATATCAACATCTAGCAAAAATACTCTTTCTATTGCAATCTTCTTATCAGCAAGATGTTTTGCTATAGCTTGCGCTCTAGATACAGCCAATTCATGCAGGCGTTGGCTGTTGGGCGGGATAAGTTTTGCTAATTTGGTTTTTGCAACCGAATAAAACTCACCCGTTTCAGAGCTTATTAAATGAGGTGTTCCAAATAATGAGCGATCTCCTAATTTAGGAAATTTTTGTATAAAAAGGTCTGCCAGCAGACGTTGATAGTCTTTATTTGAATGAGGTAAATGTTCAGGTAAAACTTTTTTCTTACTGTTTTTATTAATCTCATCTGCTCGCATTTGTGATATTTGTTTATCTAATGCTTCTGCTTGCAGATGTGGCCAATCAGTTTCAGAAAAAGCGGCACCTTTTATTTCTAGTTGTAACGCAGGTCGTTTAGCCAATGCGCCAACCAAAGCATTTAATTTGTCTTGTTGTTTGCTATCTAATGTTGTCTTGCCGGGTGAAAATACAATTTTGCTGATATCTTCATCGCTATCTATCAGAGAGGCAATGGCATTAAAAGGTGAAGTGACTATTTTAGTCAGTACATTGACTAAAGCATCAGCTATGATGCTTGACACACTAAATTCAGGGTTATCAAGGTTGCCTGTAATAGGCACTGCTAATTTGATTTTTCCATCAGCATCTTGCAATAGAGCAATAGCTAAGCCTAGGGGTAAAGAAACAGCTTCGGGGTTTTCTACTTCATCCCCTAAAACGAGTTGGTCAATTAACAAATTGTTAGAGGCTGTTAATTGCTTGTTATGAATTTTATATTGTAAGCCTAAAGACATATTGCCTTTTTCTATTTTACGCCCGGCAAACTCAGCCATATATGGTGTCATTAGAGGTAAAGGCATGCTTTTAAAGTCAAGCTTGATCTCAGAGTTTCCTTGCTGGGGACTTATTTTCCCTTTAATAATCACTGGTGCCAGATTTTCAACTCGACCGTTTAAAGCAATGTTTATCACTGCTTTTTGCTTAGATGAAATACCTTTTACAGAACCTGTTAAATGATTAATATGAGCTGAAAAAGGCAAAATCAGTGACATGTCGGAAAAGTCTGAGGTGCCTTCATTGATTTGGATATGAGCGATTTTAAAACTAGGTTTACTGTTTTCTGTATTTGGTTTCGATTTTGTTTTTAAAGTTTTTTTCTTTTGTGCAGTGTTAATGGCAATATCATTAACATTGATGCTCTTGTCTTTTCTAATTAAAACACGGGCATAAGGCTGGTCGATTTTTACTGTATCTATATTATAGCTATTAGCAGCAAGATCCAGATCTATTTCATTTAAACTCAGCTGCTTCCAATTGAGGAAATCCTTGTTGGAAATCTGGTCTCTGCTAACAAAATCATT
>DAOWHF010000072.1:0-5028 GCA_030641565.1 Methylomarinum sp. | reverse complement strand
TCCATGCTAGAAGCGAAAGGATTTACCCGAGATGATTTTGCTTTATCTCATCCTGGAGGGAGTTTAGGTAAACGATTGTTGCTGATGGTTGCTGATATTATGCATTCGGGGATGGAAGTTCCTTCAGTTACTGAGGATGCCTTTGTTTGTGATGCTTTACTGGAAATGACCGAAAAGAAATTAGGCATGACTGCAGTGGTTGATTCGGGAAATCATGTAATTGGCGTTTTCACTGATGGTGATTTGAGACGCATGTTAGAAAAAAATTTAGACATACATACAGCAAAAATAGCTGAAGTTATGACGGTATCTTGTGCGGCTATCAAATCAGATATTTTGGCCGCAGAAGCAATGAAAATAATGCAACAAAAAAAGATAAATGCATTATTAATTGTTGATCAAAATAATAAATTGTCTGGTGCTTTAAATATGCATGATTTAGTTAGAGCAGGAATCGTTTAAGCAGGCTAAAGACGAAAGCAAGTGGCCTGTATGTAGCGTAATACAGGTTTCCGGTGTATATCGCCATGCCCCGTATTCCGCTAAGGCTACATACGGGCTACAACAGATAAAATAGATGCAAGACATAGTTGAAAAGGCTAAAAAATTAAAATTATTAATTCTTGATGTTGACGGTGTGTTAACTGATGGGCGACTGTTTTTTGATAATTCGGGAACAGAATATAAGTGTTTTCATGCTCGTGATGGGCATGGAATTAAGTTATTAAGACAAACCGGAGTAGAAGTTGCGGTGATCTCCGGGCGTAAATCAAATTCAGTGGCTTTGCGGATGAAAAACCTAGGCATTGAGTATGTCTATCAGGGACATGAAAATAAAATTGCTGCATTCCATGAAATTATACAATCTTTGTCGATAGAGCCAGAACAAGCAGCACATGTAGGTGACGATTTGTTGGATTTACCCGTTATGACGCGAGTGGGTTTATCTATCGCGGTTAATGATGCCAATGATGCCGTTAAGGACTACGCAGATTGGTGTACAGAAACCCCCGGTGGTTTAGGTGCGGTGAGAGAGGTATGTGATTTTATTATGAAATCGCAAGGTACTTTTGATGGCGTATTGAAGAGTTACATGCAATGATTTTTAGCCAATATAGAGTTTATCTTGTTTTAGCTGTTTTGATGGCGGGCTCTTGGTTATTGGCAGATTTTTTTGAAGAAGAGCTCAAAGAGCCTGTTACCTTGGTTGCTCATAGTCCTGATTATTATAGTAATGGCTATTATAAAAAAGAAATGACCCAGCAAGGTTTGCTGAAAAATGAGCTGACTGCCGATAAAATGATTCATTACAGTGATGATGGAAAAACGCATTTAGCACAGCCTGTGATGACTTTGTATAATTCAGATACGCCACCATGGGTGATTAGGTCTAAAAAAGGTGTGTTAGAGGCTGATGGGGATCATTTACTGTTGGAGGGGGAAGTTTCTATCCGTCGGGAGGCTATAAAAAAACGACTCCCCTTTAAAATTAATAGCTTGGATTTACAAGTTGTACTGTCAACCAGCTATGCAGAAACTGATCGATGGGCTGAAATCATCGATGGAGTGAACAGGACAGAGGGTGTAGGTATGGAAGCCTTTTTTGTTGAACCAGTTCGGTTAAAATTTTTGTCGAAAGTTAAAGGACGATATGAATTTAATTAAAGTTTTTATTTTTAGTGTTTTGTTAGGGGGCAGTCATTGGGCTATGGCACTCGAAAGTGATTCAGAGCAGCCAGTTTATATTGATTCAAATACTGCCAGTTATAACAACAAAACAGGCACCAGTATTTATACTGGGGATGTGGTGACGGATCAAGGTAGTCTGCATATCACCTCAGATAAATTGGTTGTATATACCCAGGATGGAGCTATCGATAAAATGGTATTTACTGGGAAACCTGCTAAATTCAAGCAACTTCCTGGTGTAGGCAAAGAAGAAATTCATGGTGAAGGCTTAACGGGTGAATACTATCCGGATGAAAACAAATTGATTTTAATTGAAGAGGCGGTTGTCTCCCAGGGAAATAATCGATCAGCGAGCAGGCTTATTATTTATGATAGTAAAAATTCGTTAATAAAAGCGGGGGAAAAAACATCGGATGCCAGAAGAGTGCATTCTGTGTTTAAGCCTAAAGCCAAGAAAAAGGAAGAGGCTAATACTTCCGTAAGTAATCGCACTTGCCTACCTTCTCCAGATGGAGAAGGTAGGGATGAGGGGGACATAAAATGCAAAAATTCTGGAACAATTAATAAATGACCAGACTAGCAGGAAAACAACTGATTAAAAGTTATAACAAACGAAATGTTGTCGATGGTGTGTCATTGCATGTCGATACCGGTGAGGTTGTTGGGCTATTGGGACCAAATGGTGCGGGTAAAACAACCAGTTTTTATATGCTGGTTGGACTGGTTAAGGCGGATAGTGGTGAAATATTTTTTGATGATATGGATATTACCCATTACCCTATGCATTATCGGGCGAGACTAGGGGTAGGCTATTTGGCTCAAGAGCCTTCGGTTTTTCGTAAATTAAGTGTGGTTGATAATTTACGTGCTGTAATACAAATTCGCTCAGATTTAACCAAGGGACAAGCCGAATTATTAATTGAAGATTTATTGGAAGAATTTAGTATTACTCATCTGCGTGATCAGATAGCATTAGGGCTTTCGGGTGGTGAGCGACGTAGAGTTGAAATTGCCAGGGCATTAGCAACAGACCCGCAATTTATTCTACTGGATGAGCCTTTTGCCGGTGTTGATCCTATTTCAGTTATTGATCTACAAAAAATTATTGCTCACCTTAAGCAACGAGGGATTGGGGTTTTAATTACTGAGCATAAAGTAAGGGCTACCCTAGAAATCTGTGACCGTGCGTATATACTTAATGGTGGGAAGGTGATTGCAGAAGGAACGACAAAAGAGATTGTTGCCAATGAAGAAGTTAGAAAAGTGTATTTAGGTGATAATTTTAGTTTGTAGAACAAAAACGGACGAAAGGCGCAAGACTGAAGTCTAAAGTGTCATTAAGGTAAGTCTTTTTTTCTTTACTTTATAACATTGAGAGAAAACACTATTTTTAGTCTTTAGTCTTTAGTCTTTAGTCTTTAGTCTTTAGTCTTTAGTCTTTAGTCTTTAGTCTCATGTATTTATTTAGGTCTTTGATTTAATGAAACAATCCTTACAGTTACGTATTGGTCAAAATTTAACAATGACGCCGCAGTTACAGCAGGCGATAAAATTGTTGCAATTGTCGACATTAGATTTACAGCAAGAGATTCAACAAGCACTTGAATCGAATATGATGCTTGAGGTTGATGAGGATACTGTTAGTGCTGAAGAGGATCCGAAAAGTAAATCAGAAACTGAAATAAGCAGTGAAGGTTCACAAACAGACCTGCCCGATGAACTGCCTGTAGATTCCAGTTGGGAAGATGTTTATGAGAGTTCAGCTCCCGCCTCTTCAGCTGCTCCTGAAGGGAGTGAGTTCGAATCTCAGCATAGTAAGGCTGAAACTTTATTAGAGCATTTATACCAGCAATTAGATCTTATACCCATTTCAGAAAGAGACCGAGCTATTGCCATTGCTATTATTGATTCAATTAATAATGATGGCTATATCAGTGATTCAATTGAAAACATCTCTTTAGGGTTGCAGGGACAACTGGAAGATTTAGAGTTGGATGAGGTGGAGGCAGTATTACATTGCGTGCAAAATTTTGATCCTGTTGGTATCGCTGCTAAAGACCTTGCAGATTGCTTAATGATTCAATTGCAGCAACTACCTGAAACAGTTCCTTTTAGACAGGAAGCCATTGATTTGGTCAGGCGGCATTTAGAATTGTTGGCAACACATGATCAAGCAAGGCTTATGCGTAGACTGGGTTTGTCTGAATATGAATTAAACGAAGTCGTTGCTTTAATTAGAACGCTGGATCCAAAGCCAGGTGCTAAAATACAAGATATATCTTCTGAGTACATTGTGCCTGATGTCTTTGTTAAGAAATACAAAGGTCAATGGAAAGTGAGTTTAAATCCCGATATTGCGCCAAAATTACGGGTTAATTCAAGCTATTCTCAAATGATCAAAAGGGCTGATAATAGTAAACAAAATGTCAGTATGAAAGAACATTTGCAGGAAGCTCGCTGGTTTATAAAAAGTTTACATAGTCGGAATGATACCTTGCTACGTGTTGCTGAAAGTATTGTAGAAAAGCAGCAAGCATTTCTTGATCATGGTGCGATTGCAATGAAACCGATGGTATTAAGAGATATTGCAGAGGAATTGGAGTTACATGAGTCAACAATCTCTCGTGTTACTACGCAGAAGTATATGCACATGCCTAGCGGTATAGTAGAATTCAAGTATTTCTTCTCCAGTCATGTTTCAACAGAGGGTGGAGGTGAATGTTCTGCTACAGCAATCAGGGCATTTATAAAAGAGTTAGTCGGAAATGAGAATCCGGCGAAACCATTAAGTGACAGTAAAATGTCAGATCTTTTAAAGGAAAAAGGCATAAATATAGCGAGACGTACAATAGCTAAATATCGCGAAGCTATGTCTATTCCTTCATCAAGCCAGAGAAAACGTCTTTTATGACAACTGGTTAATTTATATTTAATAAGGAGTTTATTTTATGCAAGTAAGTGTAACAGGTCATCATGTCGACGTAACAGATTCATTAAGAACCCATGTCGAAGAGAAAATAAGCAAGCTTAAGCGTCATTTTGATAATGTAACTGATGTGCATGTTATTTTGACTGTGGAAAAACTTGAGCAAAAAGCTGAAGCGACAGTGCAAGTGAGTGGTGCAAAGTTATTTGCTGATGATGTTCAGGCTGACATGTATCAAGCGATTGATAATATGGTTGATAAACTTGATCGCCAAATTATCAAGCATAAAGAAAAAACAGGAAGTCATAGATAGTTAAATAACAAAGGTAAAAGGTTGATGATTCGTTCTGAAAGCCTTTTGCCTTTTTTCTGAAGAGTAGCATGAAACTTTTAATTGTTAGTGGGCTTTCTGG
>DAOWHF010000235.1:0-4159 GCA_030641565.1 Methylomarinum sp. | reverse complement strand
TTTTTGTTTTATTCTCACACAAAGGCACTGAGACACAGAGGAAAGCACCTCTCTTCTTCGTGTCTCAGTGCCTTTGTGTGAACTATTCTTTGTTATTCAAGAGAGTAAATGAATTTTATCGTCGTATTTAACGGGTAGTTACAAAGAGGTATTGTTTGGGGTAGGTTAAATAGACAAAATTTAGAGTGTATTTTTATGGAAATACGCTTGTAGAGGGGGGCGATAAAACTAGGTTAGGTTGAATGTAGGGTATGCTTCGTTCTTTAGCACATCCAATGTCCGTTTTGTAGCGGTTTGCGGGTGAGGGCGGACTGAAGTCCGCTCTACAGGTGTGAGGTCAGCTTTAGAATAAACCTAATTGAACTTGTGCGACTTCAGACATCATTTCTCTGCTCCAAGGTGGATCAAGCACTACTTCAACATCAACTGAATTAACACCAGCTAGGGCGCGGATATTCTTTTCAACGTCGCTTTGAATAACCGGCCCCATGCCACAACCGGGTGCTGTTAAGGTCATCTTAATGTGTACATCATTGCCTTCTTCGGCAGGTTCTACATTACATACATAGACTAGGCCTAAGTCCACTATATTGACTGGGATTTCGGGGTCATAAACCGTTTTCATCACTTCCCAGCAATTTTTCTCTACGGCAATTGCATCAGTTTCAGAAACCAGTGTATGTAATTCGTGTGGTTCTTTACCAAGTGCGTCTGCATCAACACCAGAAATACGAACCATATGTCCATGCTCAGTGACTACAGTGTAGTTATCGCCCAGAGACTGGTGAATGGTGACTTCTTTCCCTTTACTTAATGTACCGTGATTACCGTCAGGAATCATGATGATATTAACATCGCGAGTTAGAATGATTGTTTCTCTTTCAGACATAGTATGTATAGGGCTTAAAAGTTTTCTGTATCAATGATTTGACCGCTAATACCCACGCTGTCATCACTGAATAAAAAGGTGTATACGTCATTTAAACTATCCATTTCAGGTAATTTATCTTTATCTTCAGCAGGAAACAGTTTTTTACGCAAAGGGGAGTTAATAGGTCCTGGGACTAAGGTATTAACACGAATTTTTTGAGCAGCTTCCAGTTCTTCAGCAAGGATTTTGGCAAAGCCTTCCAGTGCAATTTTAGAGACGCCATAAGCGCCGCTATATGCTTTGGGTTCTCTCGTCATAGAGTCACTGGTAAAGACGATAGATGCGTGCTCACTTTTCTGTAATAACGGAAGTAATACTCGGCAGAGTAAAAAGGGGGCATTTAAATTGACATTTAATGTATGTCCCCAGTCTTTAGTTTCGTGTATTGCTATGGGAGTAAAAGCATTTAACTCAACTGCTGAATGCAATAAACCTTGAAGTGAACCGTAGGTTTTATCAATAGTATCTGCTAATTCTTGGTACTGCGCTTCTGATGCACCGGCAAGATCAAAAGGATAGATCGTGGGTACTGTTGCGCCAGCATCCACAATAGCATCATAAATTTTTTCTAATTTAGGAATGCTTTTGTCTAGCAGAATAATTTGAGCGCCTTGTTTTGCTAATGCAAGGGCGGCAGTACCACCTAGGCCGCCGCCAGCACCCGTAATTAAAATAACGTGGTCTTTTAATGACATGTTGCAGTAATCCATGAGGTCAATTGTTCGGGAGATTCAATTAAAGCATCAGCACCCCAATCGGCAGGGTTGTCATCAACTCTAATATAGCCATAGGCGGCTGCTAGTGTCTTCATATTGGTTTTTTTGCCTGCATCAATATCATGCAATGCATCGCCAATATAAACACATTCTTCAGGTTTAACATTCGCTTGAGCACAGGCAGTTAACATAGGTTCTGGATGCGGTTTGCTATTTGCTGTGGTGTCACCGCTAATGATGCAAGCAGCACGTTCAGTCAGATTAAATGCCGCGACTAAAGGGTTGGTAAAGCGTTCTTTTTTATTGGTGACAATACCCCATTTAAGCCCTAGTGATTCAATGGTATTTAATGTCTGTTCTATGCCGGAAAAAAAACGGCTGTGTTCAGCAATATTGTTTTGGTAAAGCATCAGCATACTTTCTAAAACCATGGCCTGAGTATCTGCATCAACATTGATGCTTTTATTTATCATGGCAGCAGCGCCATAAGAGATAAAAGGTTTTATGTCTTGGCAAGATACTTCATCAAAACCATGTATTTTAAGTGCCTGGTTTAAGCAGGCAATTAAATCAGGTGCGGTATCAACCAAAGTACCATCCAAATCAAATAGTACGCAGCTTAGTTTAAAATCTGAAGACATTAAGGTTATTCTGGGCGTTGGAAGGCAGCAATATAGTTAACATCAATATCTTTGCCCAATTTAAAGCGTTTGCTAAATGGACTGTACTCAATACCGACCATACCTTGTAGCTCTAGTCCAGCTTGTCTTGCTGTTTGGCTAAGTTCAGACGGTTTGATAAATGTTTTGTATTCATGTGTGCCTTTAGGCACCATTTTTAAAACATGTTCTGCTGCAACAATCGCCAATAAATACGCTTTAGGTACGCGGTTAAGGGTAGAGAAAAAAACCATACCGCCGGGTTTAACCATTTTTGCACAAGCAGCAATAATAGAAGCTGGATCAGGCACATGTTCTAGCATTTCCATACAGGTAACATGATCAAAACTTGCTGGTTCTTGTTCAGCTAAAGCTTCAGCACTGATTTTTTGATAATTTGCTTTAATGCCTGATTCAAGACCATGTAAATCAGCAATGTCTATTAAGTCTTCACTTAAATCAATACCTAAAGCATCTGCGCCTTGTTTCGCTAAACCTTCAGTTAAGATGCCACCACCGCAGCCTACATCAACGACACGTTTACCTTGTAAGTCGGCATAATCTTGAATAAAACGAATTCTTAATGGATTGACATCATGCAAGGTTTTAAACTCACCCTGAGGATCCCACCAGCGTTCAGCTTGTGAACCGAATTTTTCTATTTCGTGTTGATGTACGTTTTCTGCTACTGTCATAGTGTTAGGCTCTTAATAAGTTTGTATAGTTTACTATATTACTGGGTTATTCGCTATTGCTAAGCAATGAGTGCTAAATAACTTTGAAGTACTGATTTATAGCCCTTTCCAAAGGGAGAGGGGGTGGGTGTGGGGGAAATAAAAAAATCTCTTACACAAAACACTTATATAAAGTTTCGTAAGTTATCAAATCCTACTTCCTTAGCAAATCTAAATTTACTGACCATTTTACTTTATAGTTTTGAAAGGTATGTAATAAATTACATGTTAAATGTAATGGTATTCTTGTTGAATCAATCATACCCATAAATATCAAGGTATCTTGTTTTTAGTGCGACATCGTAAGCCTGCTAAATATGGATTGAATTGGTCAGGCGGGTTTCCTTAGCAGTTAGATTGTTTAATAGATGAGTTTAATAAAATCTATCGATATTATTAAATACAAGTGATGGGTTTATTCCAAACGTATCACGGAAACAGCGATTGAAATGTGCTGAATCAGTAAACCCAGCTTCCACGCAATGCATGAAATTAGGGAGTAAAAAATCAACAAGGTAAACAGTAACCAAGGTTCTAGCTGTTACAATATGAACTGTTAATCGTAAGGAAAATAGGCCGTGTTAGAAATATCCAATACTGTTTCCATCCCTGATAATGAGATAGAAATTTCGGCAATACGAGCACAGGGCGCAGGGGGACAAAATGTCAATAAAGTCTCGTCAGCCATACACTTACGTTTTGATATTAATGCCTCCTCACTCCCTGAGTTTTATAAACAACGCTTGTTAAGTTTGCGTGACAAACGCATCACCAAAGAAGGTATTATCATCATCAAGGCCCAGAAATACCGCACGCAAGAAAAAAATCGGGACGATGCTTTTGAGCGCCTAAAAGAAATTATTAAACAAGTAATGACAGTGCAGAAAGTAAGACGGCCGACTAAACCCACAAAAGGCTCTCAGAAAAGACGAATGGACAGCAAAACGCAACGAAGTAAGACCAAAGCTTTGCGGGGTAAGGTGACTGAGTAATATTGTCTTTAAGCACTAAAAAATTAATATGCTTTAAAAAGCCTTTTCCAGAGAGGGGGATGGGGGGCGTAAGCTAATCCATTGTTTATTGGTGAATAAATTAGCTCTCAATTAAAATTTAATGTAG
>DAOWHF010000071.1:0-2485 GCA_030641565.1 Methylomarinum sp. | reverse complement strand
TGCAATATCAAAATGATCTTCTTCCAGTTGCTGTATCAGGTATTCGCTCTCATAAGGTATAAATTCAATAGCGACTTGCAGGTCTTCAGCAAGATACATCATTAAGTCGATATCAAATCCGACCAGTTGCCTGTTACCGTTGTAAAAAGAAAAAGGCAAGCTATCTTCATGAATGCCGATTCTGATAACACCGTGCTGCCGGATTCTGTCTATTAAATGCTGGTTAGGTGTAAGCGAGACAGGATTAGGCTGAGAAAGATTGGATACTGTGTAAGGAACGCGATCGTTTAACAGCTGCATTTGCAAAATTTGCGGACTCTGAAGGTCGGCATTAGTTTGGCTTTCAAGAAAAGTGCGAATTGCTAGACCAACGCAAAAAAAAAGTAATAAACTAACCAGTCCGTTGCGGATTAGCATTCGCCACTTTATTTTAAATGAGCCAGTCATCAGTGCTGTGGTCAAAATGGTGAAGGTCATTAAGTGCATGGCACCTGCGACATCCGCAACACGCCCGCAAATCACCCCGACTGTCATGAACAGATTAAAAATATCGTCTGGTATGCGATAAAGATCAAGCAAAAAGGGTATCGCAGTAATCAACTTACCGAAACTTAAGAATAAGCCAACGGTGAGCATTGCAGGGTAGTCAAGGAAATCCAAAGGCCTGTCATAAAACCAGGCGGCAAAAACCACAAACACAAGACTAAGCAATTTGCCCATGTCAGGAAAAGGGTAGGCTAACGGTAGTACTAAATCAGGTATGCGAGCATGTTCAGATTCTGTGGTGACATGGGCATGAAATAGCCGGGTTATACCTTTGATTAGCAAAGGAATGACGACAAATACGCTGCCCACCACAAAAACGGTCAACAACACATTTCTCGATTCGCGAGCGATTTGTCGGTAGCTGAATGGCGTACAACTGATAATCAACAAGGGCATAACCACCAGGGTGGCCAATAATACTGCAGCTATCAGCATGAGTACATACGCCTGTACCCGCCCGAATTCTTCCAGTGTCAGTGTGCCGGCAGCACTGGCGGCGATGCCAAACACACCAACCGGTGTCAACATGACCACAAAACTATTCACCCGCAACAGGACTTTAGCAACATGGTCGAAGTGCTTTAATAAAGATTTATGCTCTTTATAACCAATGCAGGCAGTGCCAAACATCATGCTGAATAAAACCACTGCGGGAACAGCGTTCTCTGTAAGCGATTGAAAAGGATTAGCAGGAATGAACAGTTGCAGAAAATCAATTTTAGATGCATTTTCTACCAGCAAGGAGCTGAAAAAAGCACCATGGTCGAGTTTTGGTAAAGCGATAGACATTGACCAGACACTGAACATGCCAATCAGCCACAGAGTTAATAATACTAATAAGCCTTGTCGGGCTAGCAACTGCGCTTCAAAGTAATTAAGTCGACCGATATTGGCGATTAGGGCAAACATAATGTAGGGCAACACGGTCATTTGTAGCAGACCGACATATATATCACCGAGGATTTGCAATTTTGCTGCATATTCACCAAAAAACAAACCAAAAGCGATCCCTAGCAATAGGCTGCCAATAATGTATAAGGTGAAGCTAAAATTGCTGTTATGACGCTCTATTTTTATGAATTTGTCGATCATGGCATATTGGGCTGCTAATGTTATCTACTTAAATAGAGGAGGTAAGGGCGATAAGGTGAAAATTTTCATTGAGGAACGCGCACGAAATAGTTTGGATAAGTGTAGTTGTCGAAATTATTTTTATGTACCTTATCTTAGGTAACTATATCCCAATAATTATTTTTTGCTTGAAAAAATACGGTGCGTTAGCAGGGGTCGTAAGCTTTGTAGTAGCAGTTGCCAAACTTATTCCATGCACGTTCCTTAATACCAATTTAAGTTTGTTGTTTTAGTTTTATTGGCTTTATTTCTGAGACTACATTAAGCGGTTGTTGATTTTTCAAATGAGAATGATTTGCATTTATATTTATTGTTAGTTAAAATTACGCTTTGTTTTTTTTGAAGAGCTAATGAAGATGGTTAACCGACAATGTTGTTTTTTTATAATGCTAATTGCCTTTGGTAGTGCTGTTTATGCAGCAGAAGGTGATGTGAATAAACCTCAAACCATGGAGGATATGTGGAAAATTATTCAGGCTCAGCAACAACGTATTGAGCACATGAGTAAAAAGTTGGAGGCTGTTTCCAAGACTTCAAAAGATAACAGTGTGGCAGTGTTGGATCACAAAACTAATGTGTTGGCTGAAGAAGTAGAAAAAATACGTACGGAGATGTTTATTCCAGAAGATATTGAGTATAAAAGTGCTTATGGCTTGGGGCCTGCTGCTTCTAAGGTTTATCAGGTGGGTAAAGGCCTGTCGGTTGGTGGTTATGGGGAATTTAATTATCAGACTGCCGTTGGTGATGAAAAGGCCAAAAAAGATAACGCCGATTTTGAACGTTTAGTGTTATATACAGGCTATAAATT
>DAOWHF010000249.1:0-7646 GCA_030641565.1 Methylomarinum sp. | reverse complement strand
TTCCGATGGTATGAGCCCGAGCAGATGCGCTGAATGGAAAAATACCTGTTTTATAGTTTTCACCTACCGCTAGTAATGCCTGTTCTGACTGACCGACCCAGGCAATTTCTGGCGAGGTATAAACAACGCTAGGAATAATATCGTAATTAATTGGGTTGCTTTGTTCTGCAATATGCTCAGCAACAAAGATTCCTTCTTCCAAACCTTTGTGCGCAAGCATAGGGCCGAGTGTGGTTAAGTCACCGATAGCATATACACCTGGAAGTGTTGTGCAGCAGTTTTCGTCGACATGAACAAATCCATTATTATCAAGTAATAAGTCGGCTTCAGCCGCTGCTAGGTTTTCAGTATTTGCTTCGCGACCTGAGGCAACAATGAGTTTGTCCAAGTGTAATGTATGATTGCCGTCATGGTCTTGGTACTCTACGACTACTTTTTTTGAAGTCTTTTTTGCAGAGAGAACGCGAGCGCCTAAGCGTAAATCAAACCCATTTTTGCTGAATATACTAAATGCCTCATCAGAAATTTGCTGATCAGTGGCTGTCAAGAAAGATTCTTGTGCTTCTAATAGAATGACTTCAGAGCCTAAGTTGTTCCATATACCTGCTAATTCAATACCTATTATCCCTGCACCAATAATACCCAATCGTTTAGGTATTTCTTTAAGATTTAAAGCTTGGGTGGAGTTGATGATAAATTCATTATCAATGGTTGCGCAAGGTAGATTGGTAGGGTGTGATCCAGTTGCTAAAATAATATTCTCAGCATTTAATATGGATTGCTTGTTGGTATTGATCGTGGTTATTTCAACTTGGTTTGCTGATAATAATTTTCCATGTGCGTGAATACAATCAATTTTGTTACGGGTGAATAGTTCATTAATATGCTGATTTAAGGAATCGATAATAGAATCTTTTCGTTTAATCATTTTTGGGAGATCAATATCTACGTTATCAACTGTAATACCGTGACTGCTAATATCATTATTTAATAAATGATATATTTTTGAAGATTCAAGTAATGCCATTGATGAAATGCATCCGGCATTGATAAATGTACCGCCCAAGCTAAATTTTCCTTTATCATTGCTCCAGTTATCAATACAGGCTGTTTTAAACCCTAATTGCGCACAGCGTATGGCTGCAACATAACCGGCAGGGCCTGCACCGATAATAATGACATCATATTGAGATGTAGGCGTAGTCATAATTAAATCCTATATATTGAGTAGGAGATGAGCGGGTGATTCTAAACATTCTTTTATGGTAACTAAGAACTCTACGGCTTCTTTGCCATCAACCAGGCGATGATCATAAGATAGTGCTAAATACATAATGGGACGGATAACAATTTCGCCATTTTCAACCACCGCGCGTTCTTTTATCGCGTGCATTCCTAAAATAGCGCATTGTGGTGGATTAAGAATAGGGGTAGATAACATAGAGCCGAATATCCCGCCATTAGTAATAGTAAAAGTGCCACCGGTCAAATCTTCATAGCTTAATGAACCTTCTTTAGCTTTAGTGCCGTAGTCAAAAATACTTTTTTCTATGCCGGCAAAGTCAAGTTGGTCAGCATCTTTAATCACGGGAACAATCAATCCTCTTGGCGTTGAAACGGCAATTCCCATGTCATAGTAACCATGATAAATAATATCTTTATCATCAATCGATGCATTAATTGCGGGGTATTTCTTTAGCGCTTCAATAGATGCTTTGATAAAGAATGACATAAAGCCGAGCTTAATATCATGTTTTTGTAGAAACCGGTCTTTATACTGGTTTCTTAAGTTCATCACACTTTGCATATTAACCTCGTTAAAGGTCGTTAGCATGGCAGCATTCTGTTGGGCTTGTAATAACCGTTCAGCAACCTTTGCTCTTAGACGTGTCATGGGAACACGCTGTTCTGGACGAAAGTTAGAGGAGACATCCGGTGATGTGATGGTGGGCTGGGCTTGTGTTTGTGCTTTGGCCGGTGCGGCTTGAGGAATGGTTTGTTCAAGTGTGTGACTATCGTCAATATACTTTAGAACATCCATTTTAGTTAAACGCCCTTTTTTTCCCGAACCATGGATAAGTTGAGGATCAATGTTGTTTTCTAGGATTAAACGTCTAACAGCAGGGCTTAATGGAATATCTTCGTGAGAGGCTGTGGCAACTTTTTCTGGTTCATTAGCTGCTTGATTAGGGCGTGTTTCGGTAGCAGATGTGTCCAGTACTGCTAATACTTCGCCACTAACAACAGTCGCACCATCTTGTTGAAGAATTTTGCTGAGTATGCCAGATTCCGGGGCAGGAACTTCTAATACAATTTTATCAGTTTCTAAATCTACTAAATTGTCATTTTTTTCAACAAAATCACCGGGTTTTTTATGCCAGGTTGCAAGGGTAGCATCAGAAACGGATTCAGGCAGGCTGGGGACCAGAATTTCAAAGATCATGTTGGTTTCCTTTTGGTGTGTCGTACAGTGCAGTCTTAATAACTGCTTTTTGTTGTTCGATATGGACGGCATGGTTGCCTACAGCGGGTGCGGCAGAGGCTGCTCTTCCTGCGTATATGATAGTGATATCTTGGTTTATATTGGCGTAAAAGTGATGTTTGGATTGATACCAGGCTCCCTGATTTTTGGGTTCTTCCTGGCACCAAATAAGTTGCTCTATATTAGGGTATTTATTAAATTCAGCTTTAAATAAATCACTGGGAAAAGGGTACAACTGTTCTATTCGGATAATTGCGATGTGATTTAATTCATCAGTTCTGCGAGCGTCCAATAAATCATAATAGACTTTTCCTGAACATAAAATCAGTCGCGTAATTTGTTTGAAATTTACTTTATCCTGTTCGGGAATAATCGCTAAAAACTCACCGTCCGTTAAGTCTTCAAGTGTAGATGTTGCTTCTTTATGCCGAAGTAAACTTTTTGGGCTCATTATGATGAGCGGTTTACGGTAAGGCCGGATTAATTGACGTCTTAATAAATGAAATATTTGTGCCGGTGTGGTTGGGTTACAGACTTGAATGTTATGGTCTGCACATAATTGAAGATAACGCTCTAATCTAGCTGATGAATGTTCAGGACCTTGCCCTTCAAAACCATGGGGTAAAAGCATCACTAATCCACTTAATCGTCCCCATTTTGTTTCAGCAGAGCTAATGAACTGATCGATAACGACTTGAGCGCCATTGGCAAAATCACCAAATTGCGCTTCCCAGATAATCAGTTTTTCTGGTTCTGTTGAGCTATAGCCAAATTCAAAGCCTAAAACACCGGCTTCTGATAATAAAGAATCAAATATTTGCGCTCGACCCTGGTCTTTTGATAAGTGCTGGACAGGGAAATAGGTATCACCATTCAGTTGATTATGTACTGCAATATGGCGATGAGAAAATGTACCTCGCCCAACGTCTTGTCCTACTAAACGTATTTCTCTACCTTCAGTTAATAAAGTGGCGTAAGCCATATTTTCTGCAAACCCCCAATCTATGGGAAGTGCGCCTGCAGACATTTTCGCCCTGTTTTCCATGACTTTAGCTACCCGAGGGTGCAATTCAAATTCGGCAGGTAATTGCAGTAGTTTCTCATTGCAAGAACGAATATTTTCCAGTGTTACTCGGGTATCGCAGGGGGCTGTCCATTCTTGGTTGTGATATTTTTTCCACTGTTCTGAGTAAGAATAAGTTGAATTGCTTAATACTGGGCGGGATACGGGGTTGCCTTCATCGAGTAGCTGTTGATAATCCTGAATCATTTGTTGTTCTATTTGTTCAGTTATGATGCCTTTTTTAATTAGCTCTTTTGCATATAACTCCCGAACAGAGGGGAGGGTGCGAATTGTTTTATACATCATAGGCTGTGTGGCCGCTGGCTCATCAGCCTCGTTATGACCCAGACGGCGATAACAGATAAGATCAATGACCACATCTTTATTGAATTTCATCCGAAAATCTAAAGCCATTTGGGTGACAAAAATAACAGCTTCAGGATCATCACCATTAACGTGGAAAACGGGTGCATGAATCATTGTTGCTACGTCAGTACAGTATTGAGTTGAGCGGGCGTCAAAGGGGTTACTGGTAGTAAAGCCAATTTGGTTGTTAATGACGATATGAATTGTGCCCCCTGTTGAAAAAGCACGGGTTTCTGACATATTAAGCGTTTCCATAACAATACCTTGTCCTGCAAATGCGGCATCACCATGGATTAATATAGGGATAATGGTATTGATACTGCCTATGCCACGACGATCTTGTCTTGCTTTAACAGAGCCTTCAACAACAGGGTTGATAATCTCAAGGTGAGAAGGGTTAAAGGCCAGTGTTAAATGCACAGGGCCACCTGAGGTATCAATGTTAGATGAAAACCCCATATGATATTTTACGTCACCGGTAATGACGCCGGGAAAAGAGGTGTTGGTGCCTTCAAATTCACCAAATAATTGGGCAGGACTTTTACCTAAAATGTTAATCAGGACATTTAATCGTCCACGATGAGCCATTCCAATGACGATTTCCTGAACTTGTTTTTCACCTGAGTTTTGGATAAGTTCATCTAAAACGGGAATTAAACACTCACTTCCTTCAAGTGAAAAACGTTTTTGTCCGACGTATTTACGGTGTAGGTATTTTTCAATTCCTTCAGCGGCTGTGAGAGACTTTAAAATAGCACTTTTTTTTTCAGTTGAATTGATTAATAGGCTAGGTTTGCTTTCTTCAAGTTTATTTTTGATCCAGCGTTTGGTTTCTGAATTGACAATGTGCATGTATTCAGTGCCGATACTGCCACAATAAATCTCTTTAAGGGTGGATATTATTTTTCTTAAAGGTAAGCGATCAACTCCATAAAGAGATCCGGTATCAAACAATGTATCCATATCAGGTTCTGCCAAACCATAATAGGAGGGTTCTAAATCAGCCGGTATTTCAGTTGTTTTTCCTAAGGGATTGTTTATTGCTATTTGGTGCCCCCGCATTCTGTAACTATCGATTAACCGAGCAACAGCTGATTGTTTTTTTACACTTTCTTCAGTGAATCCTTGTAGTTTGGCTAGTCTTCCGGTGGAAACGGCAAGTTGTTCAAAGCGATTGACGATAGGGCTATGAGCTGTTTCGTGTGTTGTCCCGTTATGGATGGCATTAAATTTCTCTCGCCAGCTTGCGGAGACAAGCTTGGGGTTTTCAAGGTACTTTTCATACAAGTCCTCAATAAAAACAGCATTACTCCCATAGAGAGCGGAGGATTCTTGAAACAATTTTAGCAAGTTGCTCATGGTGTTTCCGATAAAAGTTGAGTCGGGCTGAAGTGGTATGTTACTAAATGGAAATTATAGGCGAAGTAAAAAATTATTGGAAAATTAAATTGAACTATTAAATTAAACCTGAATCCTTGTCCTCTATAGCAGAGAATACAAAATATTGACTTCAATAGTAGCCAAAATATTCCCATTAAGGGTGAAGCTAAGGGTTTTTTGAGTCCCGTTATCCGTATTGAGGTTAAGGATTTAGGATAAAATGGCGTGTTTTTATATTTATGGGCGCTTTGCACGAGCCATCCTTGTGTTGTGAGATTTTGCTCTTCGTGCAAAAGTCTCTTATAGGTCTTAGGTTTCATCTTTAGAATAAATGAGCAGATTTCATGGTAGAAAGTAATAGGTTTGTAATTAAAATAAATCATCCAGAGGCGGATGATAGGCTGAAGATAAAAAAACGGCCAGAGATGGTGACAGTATGGCATGTGAAACGAATAGTCATAGCGGTGTTATTACTTTTGGCTTTAATATTGTTTCCGTTCTATTTTTTTAGCGGGGAAGCAGTAGAAGATGAATTGGAAATAAAAGATACGCAGGTGGAACCTCAAAAAATAGTTGAGGCGATTATTAAAGAAAATAGGGCGGTTAGAGATATAAAGTCGGTTGATGTTAATGTTATAACAAACCAAGAGTCTGATGTCCTAGAGAAAGAGCCGGCGATTGATAAATTAGTAGATAAGCGTATTGCTAGAGCACTATTAACAACAAAGTTAAATAATAAGGAGCCTGTAGATAAGATCACGCCTCCTGTTATTGTTAATAAAAGTCAGGCGACAGGTATTTATTATTTTACTGAAATAATAAATATGAAAGGGCATGCCTTGTATCATCAGTGGTTATGGAATGACAATATAATATTTAAAAGAAAAATTAATATATTAGGTGATAGGTGGCGGGCAGCTACAGGGAAATTAATAACCTATGCTAAGCAGGGGGTATGGCGCGTTAGGCTAGTAGATAAGCAGGGCGTTATTTTAAATGAAATAGTATTCAAGGTAGAGTTAAAATAGAATCTCTCTTTTAAAGAGTGGTTATTTTATTTTAAACTCAATGATATAATACCTGTGTTTTTTTATTTATAGAGTTTTAAATAGTATGACTGAATATAAAGATCTTTCAGAAACTGAGTTACAACGTGTTATTGATAAGGCGGCACAGGCTTTAAAAGATAAGCAAGTAAAAAAGCGTAAAGAAGTTATTGCACAAATTAAAGCATTAGCCGCATCAATTGGTGTTACTGTTGATATTAATGAGGGCGCAGAGAAAGTTGTAAGGAAAGGGAAAAAGGTTGAGCCTAAATACCGTAACCCTGCTGATGAATATCAAACTTGGACTGGGCGTGGTGTCGCTCCAAAATGGATGCAGGCATTAATTAATGCTGGTCATGATAAGTCTGAGTTTTTAATTTAAATTAATTTTATTTGTTTTTAGGTATTAATAATGTCCATATCTTTATCTGTTCTTGAAAGTATTGTTCGTGAGGCTGGCGTTATTGCTATGCGTTATTTTAAAGATTTAGATACCGTGGGTGTTATTAAGAAAAGTCCTAGGGATTTAGTGACTGATGCCGATGTGGCGGTAGAGGCTTTCTTAAAAGATGCATTAGAGAAAGCCTATCCTCAATATGGCTTTTGGGGGGAGGAAAGCGGTCAAACTGCTAACCAAACTAACCGTTGGATCGTTGATCCAATTGATGGTACGCATTCATTCTCTAAAGGCCAGTATTTTTGGTCTATTAGTGTTGCCTTGGAAATTGAAGGAAATCTTGTGGCAGGTGCTGTTTATGCGCCTGCACTGGATGATTTGTATATTGCTGAAAAAGGTAAGGGTGCGAATAAAAATGGCAAAGCCATTGTTGTTTCATCAGAATCTAGCTTGGCAAGTTCAATGATTGCAACAGGGTTTGCTTGTTTGCGTTCTTATTTGCAAGAAAACAATCTAAAACGCTTTTGTCGTATAGCAGAAGAGACTACAGGGCAGCGTCGTTTTGGATCGGCCGCAATGGATTTGTGTCTGGTTGCAGATGGCCAAGTGGATGCTTTTTGGGAGCAGGAGCTTAATTTATACGATGTTGCTGCGGGTGCTTTAATTGCAAAAGAGGCAGGGGCAACGGTTACCGATTTTAAAGGTAATGAAGGTGTTTTTCCAAAGCAGATATTAGTTACTAATGGCGGGATATTTGATCAGATTATTCCGTTAATGTAATCGCATTAAAAGAGATTTAGGAGCGCGCACGGAATACGGATAAAAAGGCAAGCTAGTTTGTCGAAGTTATCTTGCGCGCGTTCTTTAGTGGGTTTTGAGTTCTTGTAATTGAATGTTGATGATTCTTAGGGC
>DAOWHF010000356.1:0-5886 GCA_030641565.1 Methylomarinum sp. | reverse complement strand
GCATCTAAATCCAGATGGTTAGTTGGCTCATCTAATAACAACACATCTGAACGACACATTAATGCTTGCGCCAAGTTTAAGCGCATACGCCAGCCACCCGAAAAAGACTTTACTGGGTCTTGTTCTTGCCCTGCTGAAAAACCCAAACCATTCATTAGCCTCGAAGCCCTAGCCTGAGCGGTATATCCTCCAATATGATCCAAAGAGCTATGCAATTCGGCTAATTTTAAACCCTCATCGTTTTGCTCAGCTTGTTCTAATTGTTGCTGTAATAGACGTAATTCTTTATCGCCATCAATCACATAATCAATTGCTGAACAATCAACAGCTGGTGTCTCTTGTGCTACATGCGCAATTTCCAGACCTGGAGGCATAGAAAAATCACCATCATCAATATGTAACTGACCTAACAATACTGCAAATAAACTGGATTTACCTACACCATTAGCCCCCGTTAAACCGGCTTTCTGACCTTTGTGAATGGTAAATGTGGTGTCACTAAATAGAACTCTCGCGCCACGGCGCAATGATATTTTTTTAAAATTCAGCATGGATGGATGAGCTAGAATGTATAGAAGTCTCTGATTGAATCAGAGGTTAAAGATTGTCGTTAAGATATTCAACCCAAAATGAGTTTAATCAGCCATTTATAATCGATGAAAACAAGACTAAAAAAACCATTACATCCTTTGTTTAAACCTCAAGACCGATATTACGTCAATGATGAAGGTCTGTGGTGGTTTTTTACTGTCGATAAAATTAGCGGACCGTATCCAAACAAAGGCTATTGTGTTGATGCTTGTCGTTACTATATTCAGAAAAGAGATGGGGTTATCTAATGTCCCTGGATTTTATTTGGTGCTAAATGTAAATAAACTTGAATAAAATAATATCGATAACTTAAAGAACCTCTGATCAAGTCATGAACTCGTACTTCATGCCCAGAATATCCAGCTTCTGCGTTAAAAACCTTCGCAATAGCCTGCTATTACGTGCAATTTTTGCCTTGAATCTGAATATTATGAGCATAATCTACTTCGTCCAGACTTAATCAGAGGCTCCTTAAATATAATGAAGATGGGCACGCATTCGCTTTGCCCATCCTACAAATCACTTAGCTCAATCGTTCAATCATCTTTTCTGCTTGCTCAGCAAATTTCTCTAAATCACCTTTTTTTACGGTTTCGACAGGGATTACGATGGCTGAATCTAAATCCAAATAAATATGGACATATTTATCGACATAATCAACACGAACCATATCTTTCCAATAGCTTCTATGCTTTCCACCCGGTGATTTTTCAGCCAAATAATCTTGCTCGATCCTTAAAGTATGTATACCGAACATATCAGCTTTTTCTTTTAGACTGTATTTTTCTAGGAATTGTCTACGCATATCCATTTTCATCACATAGGGTGAAATAGCTCCCCAAGCAACGGCTAATAAAGTGATGTATACCGTCGTTTTCATGTCCGCGTAATAAACATAATAAAACAAGCCTATTAACAACATTGCACCAGGCACTAGCAATCGACTTTTACGGATAGTCTTTTGCATTTCCTCATCATTTTTGAGTCGTAACTCATTAAAATGCACTAAATCATCTTCTCGGAATTCGTATTCTATTTCAAACATTTTATATTTTTAAGTTATTGTTATTTAGTTGAGCCAGGTAAATTCAAAATCAGTCCATCCATTTTACCGCCCATTAAGGTTTGTGGATATTTACCATTCCATTTATCAACAGCATTATATCTAATCAAAGCCGGTGTAAGTGATTTTGCTAACAATTGATTTGCTTTTGCCTGCGCGCTTGCCTCTTTAGATATAGTATATGCTTTTGCATCCGCCATGGTTTTTTTCGCATTTGCATCGGCAACCGCCGCCATTTCTCTCGCCTCAGCTTGCTTCACTTGTTGCTGAGCCTGTTGTTCCACAATCTTTAACTGTGCTTTTTCTCGTTCTAATTGCTCTTGGCGTTCTTTAGTCTGAATCACCGCAGAAGTGACCACTTGCGGCAGAGTAATATCGCGAAACAATACAGCCGTTACAGTAACGCCTCTATCCTGTAAATATTCTATCAAGCCATCCTCCATATAATCTTGGAGATCTTGCTGCACACTGTCGAGAAAAAAATCTTGCGATTGTTTTACTGTTTTTCCTGCTTCTCGCAATAATGAGCGAACCTTAGGTGTTATATGTTTAATCACCACATCCTTTAGCTCGCCAGTATCTTGCAGAATATCAGGTGTTCTATCAGGATCTAATCGAAAGGCAACCGAAATATCCATCGATGTTTTTAACTTATCCTGAGAGGGTACTTGTACTTTTTCCCAGGTATAAGTCTGCTGCCTAAGGTCAAAACTAACGAAATTCAATAATGGATTAACAATATGAAAACCTTCTGCATAGGCTTCATCCTGAACCTTACCGAATAGGGTTGCCACTTTATTGTGCCCTGCGGGAACAGTGGTATAAGAATTAAACAGCAGGATTATAATCAAGAGTGCAACACTTGCAACTCCAGCATATTTGAAACTATTCATTATATTTTTCCTATTTTAATTTAGCAGGGTTAAGAAAACTGTAATATGATGCAAATCTTAATTCAGATGATAGGGGACAATATCATGCGTCAGTTTTTAGCCTTAGGCTTGATAATAATTTCAAACGTTTCAGCTGCTGAAACAGACCAGCCCCTTGCACCGGTTCCAGAGCCGCCCGAATTACCAATGCCCGTGCAAAGCGGAGAAACATTAGAGCCTGATATTACCATTATCCGTAAAGGAAAAAAAACTATTCAGGAGTTTCGCAAAAACGGTCAACTTTATATGATAAAAGTCATACCTATTGTTGGGCCGGCCTATTATTTTATTGATACCGATGGTGATGGAAATATGGATGTAAGAGGAAGTGATTTAGATAAAGGTACTCAGATAAACCAGTGGATACTATTTGAGTGGGATTAAGCAATTAAGTCAATCGAGTAGCTACCTAAACGTGTATTTTAAGCCCCCTATTTAATACACCTAAATTCTAGCGAACGACTTAACAACAGGCCTCCTAAGCCCACATTCAATCCAGTTTATGAAATTTAGCCCTATCATTTGCCTGCTACAATTATTTATTCTGTTTTTTTCTGGATTTACACAAGCAAATCAAAATATCAGCTCCCCTCAAAAACTGGAGAAAGTGTCTTTACAGCTTAAATGGAAGCATCAATTTCAATTTGCGGGTTATTATGCGGCAAAAGCACAAGGTTTTTATCAACAGGCTGGATTAGATGTTTCATTCATAGAAGCTTCTCCCTCTATTCAACCTATCAAACAAGTGACCAGTGGGCAATCACAATATGGCGTTGGTGATATTGGTATTATTGCTCACTATGCTAATGGCCAACCTCTCCGCGCTTTAGCTGCTATTTTTCAACATAACCCCTTGGTTTTTATCAGCAAACAATCCTCTGGAATTATCAGTCCCTATGAAATGGCTGGTAAACGCATCATGATTGATACCCAGAGTGGCGATGATGCACCGCTCACCACTTTATTAGTAGAATCAGATTTAACACAAAAACATTACACTGCTATCGCGCCTTCTTTTTCAATTAATGAATTGATTAATGATCAAGTCGATGTGATGTTTGCCTATATTACTGACCAACCTTTTGGCTTAAATCAGAAAAACATCGCATTTAATATTATTAATCCTCAAAACTACGGCATTGACTTCTATGGGGATATTTTATTTACCAGCGAACAAGAATTACGTGATCATCCTTTACGTGCAGCACATTTTCTAGACGCTACTCTTAAAGGCTGGGAATATGCTTTGCAGCATCCCGAAGAAATCATTCAACTTATCCACAATCAATACCGTAGCAAGTTAAGTGTTGATCATTTACGCTATGAAGCCCAAGAAACAAAAAAACTCATATTGGCAGACATTATTCCATTAGGCAAAATGGAAGCGCCTAGATTAAGGCGTATTGCTAATATCTATGCTAATTTAAAACTGTCAAAAAAACTCTCTGACCAAGAATTAAAACATTTTATCTATCGTCGTTCTCAGCTGCATTTAACCAATGCAGAACAGGAATGGCTTAAGCAACACCCTGTTATTCGCCTTGGTATAAACAATGATTTTGCCCCTTATGAGTGGCTAGACAAGAACAATAACTACTCAGGAATAGCGGCTGATTTTATTCATCTTATTGAACAGCGCCTAGGCATTAAATTTGAAATTATAAAGAACCATGAATCCTTACTTGATGTGCTAAACGCAGTTAAAAAAGGTGAAATTGACATGCTTTCTTTCCTCGTTAAAACAGAACAACGGGAAACATATCTTGATTTTAGCCCCTCCTATATCAGCAGCTCAGCCGTTATTATTGCCGAACAATCGCAAGGTTATATCAATTCACTTAAACAACTTGCAGGACAATCTGTCGCCATTCATAAAGGCGGACACGTAGAAGAACTTTTAGCAAAACAGCATCCTGACATTAATATACTTAGCAGCAACTCTGTTCAACAAGCTTTACAGCTCGTTGCTACGGGATCAGCATCCGCTTTTATTGGCGACATCACTGCAGCCAGTTTTGCTATAAAAAAAGCAGGGATACTCAACTTGGGGTTTGTTGCTCACACACCTTACCAAAGCCAATTTAGCCTTGCCACATCAAAACAGCATCCAGAGTTGCAGCATATTATGCAAAAAGCACTTAATAGTATTTCTGATACAGAAAAAAAAGCTATTTTTGAACGCTGGCAAAAACTGGAAGTAACACAAGGCTTAAGCGATAACAAAGTGATTCAATACAGTTTTTTTATTTTGACGCTGTTCCTGTGTTTTGCTTATTGGATTTTTCGTTTAAAACAATCTCAAAACGCACGTAAAGAGAGTGAGGCACAATTAGCGGCCATACTCGATAATGCCCCCATTGGGATTTGGTTGACCGACAACCAAGGCGGCTATAAATTTGTAAACAATACCTTTTGTGATGCTATTGGCATTCCAGAACAGCAATTTCTGCTCACCTCTGACCTCCCTGCGTTAATAGGAGAGGAAATGGCAAACAATTATTTAGCTTCAGATCAAGCCTGCTTAAATCAGCAAGAACCTCATGTTTCATACGAAGCTATCCCTTTTGTAGATGGCCATTTACATGAGCTGGAAATTACTAAAACAAAACTACTTGATTCATCGGGAAATATTACGGGCATTATAGGTATTTCGGTTGATATTACCGATCGAAACGAAGCAGAAAAATCCTTACGCCTTGCTGCAACAATTTATGAGTATTCAGCTGAATCCATGCTTATTACCGATGCCAGGAACACCATACTTGCTGTAAATCCGGCCTTTACCAAAATGACAGGGTTTTCAGCAGAAGAGGCTATTGGGAAAACACCGAGCATACTTAGCTCAGGTCAACAGGATCCCCGGTTTTATAAAAAAATGTGGGATGAAATTAATAAAACAGGGACTTGGGATGGGGAACTATGGAACAAACATAAAAATGGCCACTTATTTGCAGAACGGCTGAGTATCAACACTATCTATACTAAAAATGGAACCATCAGTCACCGTATCGGATTATTTTCTGATATTACAGAAAAGAAAGAGGCCGACGAACTCATTTGGAGACAAGCAAACTACGACACCTTGACCAAACTTCCCAATCGGCACATGTTTTACGACCGCTTAGATCATGAAATGCTTAAATCTCAGCGAGAAAGCCTGCCCATGGCCTTATTATTCATCGATCTTGATCACTTTAAAGAAATCAATGACACACTAGGCCATGATATGGGCGACATCCTGTTAACCAACGTGGCACATCGCATTACATCTTGCGTGCGTGAAGTGGATACGGTTGCCAG
>DAOWHF010000289.1:0-9260 GCA_030641565.1 Methylomarinum sp. | reverse complement strand
CCCTATAGACCCTGATTTTTCAATTGCTAACGGTGAAATTCGTAGTCACTGCTTTGAACTGGATATTTATGGAAAGATTACTGACAAATTACAGCTGGATAGAGAGCGAATTTACTCAACATGCATTTAGACAAGGCACTCAATTTCGTAGCACGCCAAAACACAGCGGCAGCCTATGGGGACACTATCAACTTCCTCTAAACAATATACCCAGGAAATTTAAAATTGGAGGAGGATTATTATTTGTAGACAAACGTTTCGGCGACGATGCCAACAGTTTTAAAATACCCGATTATATAAGAGCTGATTTAGTAACTCAATACCAATTAAATAACCTGAGCTTACGCTTTAAAGTTGAAAACTTATTGGATAAACGCTACGTCAGCAGCTCAATATATGATGACACCGTCATTCAAGGCAATCGTCAGACCGCTTTATTTCAAATTGCCATGAATTTTGATTAGCCGCTCATGGAGCAATAAGCAAAATCATTTTGTGCACGCTCCTAAACATCCTGTTTTTCTAAATCCAACGCCCTTTGGTATAGTATTTTCTTCCTTGCGCCTGTTATCTCAACCGCCATTGCAACAGCTGTTTTAATGGAGCACTGCTTTAATAAAACCGATAAAACACGCTCTTGTTCTTCAGTTAGAGTATCAGCTCTTTTTTCGATTACCGCGCCATCAACAAGTACCACAAACTCGCCTTTTTGCATATTAGGGTCACTTTCTACTTGTTCCAGCACCTTTTCTAGCGAATCATTAACAACCGTTTCAAATAGCTTGGTCAATTCCCTTGCAACCACCACCCGCCTGTCTTTAGGTAACACTTCCGCCAGATCTTGTAAGGAAGCTAAAATCCGGTGGCTTGATTCATAAAAAACCCAGGTTGCGGTTTCATTTTTCTTAGTTGTAAAAAATGTTTTTCTGGCTGAAGACGTTCTGGGCAAAAATCCTTCGAATGTAAATCGAGTAACGGATAAGCCCGATACCGATAAAGCAGCAATTAATGCGCACGCACCTGGAATTGGCGATACTTCTATGCCTTCTTGTTTAGCCAATTTAACCAAAGGCATACCCGGATCACTTAGCAACGGCGTTCCGGCATCTGACACCAAAGCTATACTCATCCCTGCTTTCATCTTATCAATAAAGTCAGGCGCGACTTTTTCTTCATTATGCTGATGTAAGGATACAAGCTTGTTATTTATAGCATAATGCTGCAATAACATTTTGACATGACGTGTGTCTTCAGCAGCAATTAAATCAACCTTTTTTAAAATTTCAACGGCTCTATAGCTAAAATCTGCTAAATTACCTATAGGTGTTGCAACAACGTATAATTTACCGCACATTTGATAATCAGTTCTCTCATTTAATGCTAATCAAAAAGGCTAGTCCATTTATGAACCGCCATCATGTAATTTTACACTCATTCTGCTTACTTTTGCTGACTGCTTGTGCAACAGACCCTGCCCAACGTCATTTATATTTAAATGACGCGATTAAAGCCGACTCTTTTGTGCAAAAAGGGGATCATAAAAAAGCCGCCAACCTGTATCAAACACTAGCAGAATCCAAACCAGCTCACCGGATTCCATTCAGCCTGTTGGCTGCCGAAGCCTTTATTCAATCTGGTGACAGTCTTAGCGCACAGTCCCACGCCGATTCAATCGATAGCAATTTATTATCCATTGAGCAACAGGCGAAGTTAAATTTACTCTATGCACAAATCAGCCTCAGTCGCGGAGATGCCGAACAAGCACTCGACAAACTCAGCCAAACAAATATCTACAATCTATCATCAGCTGACAAGATTATTTTTTATCAATCATTAGCCTTTGCCCATTCACTCACTGGCAACCAATTACAAAGCGCTCAAGCGCGCATTCAACTTGACCCGCTACTAAAAGATCCAGAAGTACGCGATGACAATAAGCATGTTATTTTAAATACATTAAGCTTGCTGGCTTCACAAACACTGATTCTCGAACAACCTTCTGCGCCTGATGTTTTAGGGGGCTGGATGGCCTTAACTATTATTTTAAAGTCAAAAAACGCTGAGCAAAACCAAGAACAGTTTCAATCCAAACTACATGAATGGCATCTCGCATTTCCGCAGCACCCTGCTGATACCAAATTTCTGCAAAGTTATTCTGAAGGCTCTCAGAACACCTATAAACTACCGTCTACCATTGCCTTCTTACTGCCAGGGTCAGGTCGCTTTGCCCAAGCAGCTGAGGTTATAAAAAAGGGCTTTCTTGAGGCATATAACCATGACCAGTCCAGCTTCAAACCGTCTATTCGATTTTATGATACATCAATTGATAACCCTGTTAATTTGTATCATCAAGCGATTTCAGAGGGTGCTGAATTAATTATCGGTCCGCTTAATAAAGAGAATATCCAGACACTTATTTTAAGCACAGATCTAACAGTCCCCGTTCTTGCCTTAAACCATATTGAAAACATAGCCAAAGACAATTTATTTCAATTTGGACTCAGCCCTATAGATGAAATAAACCAACTTATAAGTAATGCAACTGAAAACAATCATGCAAAAGCACTATTGCTGACTCCAGAATCCAATCAAGGGCATCGCATTGCTAATTATTTAACTGAATACTTACAAGAATCTGGCTCTACGCTTCTGGAAGCGCAAACATACAACACTAAAGAAAGTGATTTTTCCACGCCTATTAAAGATCTACTCAATCTTGGTGAAAGTAAATACCGCTACCGCCAACTAAAGAAGCTTTTAGCGAGAAACATTGAATATACAGATCGTCGACGCCAGGATGTGGATGCTATTTTCTTATCATCCTCAACACATAACGCGCGTTCAATTCACCCTCAATTACGCTTTTATCGCGCCACAAAGCTCCCCATATATGCCACTTCTCAAATCTATAGTGGCCATATCAATCCTGCGCTAGACATAGACCTTAACAACATTATTTTTTGCGATATTCCGTGGCTATTTCCAGAAACCTACCCAGGAGATCTCAGCCAAGAATCGCTACGTAGCACATGGCAACAACTCCCAAACAAGTACATAAGACTTCTTGCTCTGGGCATAGACTCTTTTAATATACTGCCTCATCTTAAAGACTTAGATAACACACCTTACGCAGGTGCAACAGGCACACTTTCACTAAACTTAAACAATAGAATCACTAGACAACTGGTCTGCGCTCAATTTGTTGATGGAAAACCTGTATTACAACAACATTTTGACTTTGAGGAAGAGAGCACAACAGAAGATGACAATATCATTTTCTCGGATGACTTAGTTCAGTAATGTTTAACAAACTTCGCCCATTACATTTAATTCGAGGCGATAGATCGGAACAACTGGCTTGCAACTATTTAGAAAAACAAGGCCTACAATTAATTGATAAAAATTTTCGCTGTAAATATGGTGAAATTGATCTCATCATGCAAGATCAAAAAACACTTGTTATCGTTGAAGTCAGATTCCGAAAATCAAACCAATATGGTGGTGCATTAGAAAGCATCACTGCAAAAAAGCAATCCCGTATAATAGCGACAACACAGCACTATTTACTGACTAACAAAATTAAAAGCCTTATCCGCTTTGATGTCATCGGCATGTCTAGCGACACTGACATCAACTGGATAAAAAATGCATTTCAAACTTAAACACATTGCCCTCATGAGCTTACAAGATAGAATAATCAATCATTTCACTGACAGCATACAAACCAAGCAAGAGTCTATGTCTAGCTTATGTGAACTAATTGAATTTGCCTCGCAGAAAATTGTTGAATCATTAATTAACGACAAAAAAATACTTGCTTGCGGTAATGGGGGCTCAGCCGGCGATGCCCAACACTTTTCTTCAGAAATGCTTAATCGCTTTGAGCGTGAACGCCCAGCACTGCCCGCCATTGCTTTAACAACCGACACTTTAACCCTAACATCAATAGCAAACGACTACCATTTTGATGAGGTTTACGCTAAGCAAATACGCGCCTTAGGGCAGCAAGGTGACATCCTTCTGGTTTACACCACCAGTGGCAACTCAACAAATATTGTAAGCGCTATAAAAGCAGCTCACGACAAAGATATTAACGTCATCGCTCTAACGGGCAAGGATGGTGGTTCGGTAGCCTCTATTCTAAAAGAATCTGATATTGAAATTAGAGTGCCCTCTGAATCAACAGCTCGCATCCAAGAAGTCCATTTACTCATCACCCACTGTCTGTGTGACCTAATAGACCAACAGCTTTTCGGCGGATAAAACAATGAAACGATTACTCATCCCCCTTGCAATTCAGCTTTTAATATCTGGCTGCGCCCCTTTAGCAACGGGAAGCGCTGAAATAACAGGTCTCTCTTTATTACATGATCGCCGCACCAGCAAAGCCTTAGTGATAGATGAACGCATTGAAATTACTGCGGGAATAGAATTAAACTCACACAACGACACGCGAGCTGAATGTCATTTTAATGTAACCGCTTATAACGGAACAGTTCTCGTGACTGGTGAAACACCCACCGAAGCATTGCGCGATAAAATCATATCCATTGTTCGCATTATTCCTGGCGTCAAACTAGTTCATAATGAATTAAAAGTAGCACCACCCTCTTCCTTTGCCAGCCGTTCTCTTGATACTCTAATTACAACAAAAGTTAAAGCGGCACTAAGTAATATTAAAAACTTACCTGGCTTTGATGCTACCAGAGTTAAAGTAATTACCGAGAATGGCATTGTTTACCTACTCGGCCTAGTCCACAGCAATGAAGGCCATGTTGCCACTGAGGTTGCACGGCGAGAAAACGGCGTAAAACAAGTGGTAAAGATCTTTGAATATATTGATTAAGACATATCCCTTAGCTAAACTTCTCTTTTTAAGGGATAATATAGGGTTTGTTGTCTATCAAACACTTCATAATAATGAAACAAAAGCTGGAAACTCTGCTTCAACAGTCTGTTGTAGCACTTAAATCCGAAGGCATCATAGGCCAAGACATAACGCCTCAAATTAATATTGAGCGGGCACGAGATACTCGTCACGGGGATTTTGCCACTAATTTGGCATTAACATTAGCCAAAGAAGCTAAAACCAATCCTCGACAATTGGCCGAAAAAGTGATTGCCGCCCTTCCTGCTGACTCAGCAGTAAGCAAAGTAGAAATTGCAGGACCAGGCTTTATTAATTTCTTTATTAATGCCGACACGCAATTTCAAATCATCAAACAAATTCATGACTCAGGCCGTCAGTTTGGCCTAAGTGATATTGGCGCAGGCAAAAAAATTCAGGTCGAATTTGTTTCTGCTAATCCAACAGGCCCTTTGCACGTAGGCCATGGCCGTGGCGCTGCTTATGGCTCAGCCGTTGCTGATTTATTACAAGCTGTTGGTTTTGAGGTATCAAAAGAATATTACGTCAACGATGCCGGCCGCCAAATGGATATTCTAGCAACCAGCATCTGGTTACGTTACTTAGAAGAGTGCGGTGAAGTCCTCCCATTTCCAAGTAATGGTTATCGCGGTGAATACATTAGAGATATTGCCTTTACATTACACAAAGACACTGGCAATGAATACAGAAGACCAGCAGAGCTAGTACTAGAAGACATTCCTGCTGATGAACCACAGGGTGGCGACAAAGAAAAGCATATTGATGCCCTTATTGATAGAGCCAAAACACTACTTGGCCCCTCTCTCTATCGTGATTTATTTCAAGCAGGCTTAAATGTCATCCTTGATGATATTAAAGTCGACCTTGAAGAGTTTGGCGTCAGCTATCAAGAATGGTTTTCAGAACGCGCGCTAATGGAAGACGGTTCAATCAAAAAAGCTCTAAAACGTTTGGATGATTCCGGCCATCTTTATATAAAAGATGGCGCAACCTGGTTTGCATCCAGCCGCTTAGGGGATGATAAAGACCGTGTAGTGGTAAGGGACAACGGACAATCAACCTACTTTGCCTCTGACATTGCTTATCACATGAATAAGCTAGACCGTGGTTTTGAGCAAATCATTAATATCTGGGGATCTGATCACCATGGGTATATCCCTCGTGTTAGAGCAGCAATGCAAGCCTTAGGTGCAGATGAATCTAAACTAAAAGTACTTCTGGTGCAATTTGCTATACTCTATCGAGGCGCAGAAAAACTACCAATGTCCACTCGTTCAGGTGAATTTGTCACTTTACGTCAATTACGTAGTGAAGTCGGTAAAGATGCTGCTCGTTTCTTTTATGTGATGCGCAAGTCCGATCAACATATGGATTTTGATTTAAAACTGGCCACATCAAAAACTAATGAAAACCCTGTGTTTTATGTGCAGTACGCACATGCGCGCGTTTGCAGCGTGTTACGCCAACTGGATGAAAAAGGTTTACAAAGAGATCTTCATTTAGGCATGGAACACCTTGATAAACTGACCGAAACACATGAATCAACGCTAATAACCACACTATCCAAGTACCCAGAAATCCTTGAACGAGCCGCATTACAACATGAGCCTCACCAATTAATCCAATATCTTCGTGAATTAGCCAATAATTTCCACGCTTATTACAACGCCCATCAATTCCTAATTGATGATGTCGCAATACGAAATGCTCGGTTAAATCTCATTTGTGCAAGTAAACAAGTACTAGCAAATGGCTTATCCCTGCTTAACATCAACACACCAGAGTCGATGTAATGGCTAGAGACTATAAAGACAGAGCAAATCAACGGAAAAGACCAGCCAAACAATCCCAGGCCACTGTTGCCTGGTGGAAATGGGGCTTAGTTATTTGCTTGATTGCTCTCTTTATAGGCTTCTTAGTCTTTTTACAAAGCTCAGCACCTGAAGAAGAAAGCGCGCAACAAACCAAAACAATTTCAACTTCCAAAAAAACAGCAAACAAAGCCAAGACAACACCCAAACAGAAAAATAAAAAACCAGAAGAGCCTCGTTTTGATTTTTACACTATTTTGCCTGAAACTGAAATTGTGGTTCCAGACTATGAAATAGACACTCGCAGCCGAGAAGAACAATTTGGTAAAGCGAAAAAATCAAACAAGTACCTGATGCAAGCAGGGTCTTTTAGACAATTTTCTGAAGCGGATAAGTTAAGAGCGCGCTTAGCCTTAATGGGAATTGAATCAAGAGTTGAAAAAGCCAAAGTAGGCAATGTTATTTGGAACCGAGTTAAATTAGGGCCTTATTCAAACTCATCCAGCGTTTCTGTGATAAAAAAACGCTTAAAACAAAATGGCATTGATATTATTGTTACTGAAATAAAGGGCTGATTTCTGAGTTCTCTAAGGCGCATTTGATCTCTCTAACCTTCCGCTTTTATAGCTTTAGACTTATCACCTTTCAATAACAAAAGAACCTATTTATTTCACATGCTTTAATGCTATACCACGTTGTTCGTTAATATAATTATTTAGCAATACACGGTTTTCATCATTAATATCTTTAAAATCAAAAGCACATAAAATACGGGTTCCAGCTTCATATTTCGCCTCATAATCACATTCCATTCTCACCAAAGATGAAACAGTCAAAATGGTGGTCTCATCACTGACTCTAATTTTTAATTTTAAATTGTCAAAAATATTTATGCTTCCGCGCACTAAACGAGGTGCGCTAATCAAAACTCCAGTTGCACTAATATTAATAATAACGCCTTCCATACAAACGTCATTATCCAGACCCACCTCAACTACAAAATTATCAATTGGGTATACCCGTGGTGCAATACGTTTTTCCCTGATTCTGCTCAGGCGTTTAATTTTGCTACTGATAATTGCAGGTGTAAATGGCTTAGCAATAAAATCCGTCACGCCTAAAGATATTGCTTCCAACAAGGCATCACGATCAACACTTCCGGATAACATTAAAAATGGAACCTCCGCAGTTTTAGGGTTACCACGCAATTCTTTTAACAATTTTGCACCGGTTATTCCTGGTACATCCCATTCACCGATTACCCAATTTATCTCGCGCACTCTTAATTCATCTAGTGCACTCTTACCATTAATAGCAATAATTACTTTCTTAAAGCCCAAATCATCCCTAAGAATCCGCATAATAGTTTGGGCACTCATCTTGTCTTGATCAATAATTAAGGCGACTTGTTTGCTGAACATGTATAAAAAAACCTTAGCCTGAGAAAATGGTAATTAAAAACAGAGGAGGAGAACTTCTTTTCAAAGCTCCAGACATTGTAATTGTTTAAAATCGTCAGCTTTCAAGCTGAACAATAAAACTTGCTGCTGAAGCTTAAGCCCAGAGTATTAAACGCCTACAAGAAAAATATCTTATCACATAAAGATAAAACAGCTGCTACCCCTTTACCCTATAACTGCCGATTAAAATAACGAAAGAACAAGGTCAGTTCATCATCGAACCTACCTTTTTATTATTTTCAATAGCTTAAATATTAAGCAAGGCCAACCTGGTCCGAGTCATTTTGCTCTTTAAACTTTTAATCTAAAGCTTTATGACAAACCTTTTAAAATGAATTCAGATCAATCAAATATAAAAATCAGAAAATTTCTTAAGCAAGTGGATGTCACTTCTCAACGTGAAATTGAACATGTCGTAATGAAGGCTGTCGAAATGGGAAAATTACAATGGAATTACACTTTTGCAAATAAACAGGAGAGTTTGATGAATCAATTGACCAGTAAAACTTGTGTTGCTTGTAGGGTAGGAGCACCTCTAGTGACAGAAGAAGAAATTAATGAATTTATGCTGCACTTACCAAATTGGGAAATTGTTACGGTGGATCAAGTGAAACAGTTAAAACGAATTTTTCTATTTAACAGTTTTTCGGACGCTGTCGCATTTACCCAAAAAGTGGCTACACTTGCGGATGATGAAAACCATCACCCAGCCATTTTGACAGAATGGGGAAAAGTCACTGTTTTCTGGTGGTCGCATAAAATTAAAGGCTTACACGTTAATGATTTCATTATGGCTGCTAAAACAGATAAGTTAGGAAAGTTATATGATTGATAAAAGTTTTCAACAAGATGTTTTATTATTAAGTGTAGGTAAATATGATCCTTTCTTACAACTCCTTTTAACCCCCTTATCTCAAATGCTACACAAATCTGACGCACCAAACCCCTGACACGTAACATAAAACCTCCCGTCAACACCTTAATCGACATTTCAACATAACGGTTAACAATCAAGTTTTACCAGGCTCAAATTGATACATTTTGACGGCGGGGGAAAAATCACATTAAACCATGTTTATATCAGGGGTTTTATGTAAAGTT
>DAOWHF010000042.1:0-7083 GCA_030641565.1 Methylomarinum sp. | reverse complement strand
GTCGGAAAAGTCTGAGGTGCCTTCATTGATTTGGATATGAGCGATTTTAAAACTAGGTTTACTGTTTTCTGTATTTGGTTTCGATTTTGTTGTTAAAGTTTTTTTCTTTTGTGCAGTGTTAATGGCAATATCATTAAGATTGATGCTCTTGTCCTTTCTGATTAAAACACGGGCATAAGGCTGATCGATTTTTACTGTATCTATATTATAGCTATTAGCAGCAAGATCCAGATCTATTTCATTTAAACTCAGCTGCTTCCAATTGAGGAAATCTTTGTTGGAAATCTGGTCTCTGCTAACAAAATCATTGATATGGCTATCACCTTTAAAGCTGATAGCCAGTGCTTTATTTTTTTCCTGTAATAGTGAGGCTGTAGCATTAACATTAAATAAGCCGGAAATTACATCCAACCCAACCGAGCAAATTGACTGATATAAGGTTGGAAATCCTTGAGTGCAATGTTTCCTGCATCAAGCTGTATTTGACTGGAAAAAGGTTCTGCTACTGTATGGCCATTGATCTTTAACCCCCCTGTATGATTGATTTTTAGATCTAGGTTGAAGGGTATTGTTGCATTTGGTTTATTAGCTAATTCGCTGGCATTGATATTAAGTGATGTTAAATTAAGATGTGCTGGAGTAGGCAAAGTCTTATCAGTAAAGTTAAAGGAAAAATTACTCACCTTTAACTCTTTGATCTTAACATTCCATGGTTCTGATTTATCAGTTGTGAGTGTTTGGCTGGACTTGAGCTCTGCTTTGGTATCATCATTACGAGCAAAAAGGGACTGGTAATTTATAGTTCCTTCAGGATTTAACCATGCTATGAAACGAGCGTCTTGTGCTGATATCTGAGTGATTTCAACATCTTTTTTTAGTAAATTGAAAGATATTCCAGATATCTTAAAATCAGGCACACTGATCAATGCTTCATGATTATTGTTTTCTGAAAGTTTTAAATCAAAGAGATCAATATGTGCATTGTTGATAAGAAGTTGTAATCCTTGTTCTGTATCGCTAAGGCTATAATCAGCCTCTACTAATTCACTGCCATTTAATATCTCAAAGTTAACCGAATCTTGGATAAATAATTGCCACACTTTGTGAAAGTCAATTTTGCTAAGCTGTATGTGTCCAGTAGATTGAAGGGGGGACAGTTCTAACTGACCTTGCCATTCAAAGTGTCCGCCCGATGCAAATTTTAAAGAAAACCCCAGTTGAGATTTTTCACTGACTATCGTTGTGAAATTATCTATATTCAAGTCTAGAGGGTAGATCTCTTCATGTTGTGCTTTAGAATAAAAACCATCATCCCAGCTTAACTTACCTTCTGAAATAGCTATTTTTGTAATGGTAATAGGGAAAATTTTACCATCACTCGCTTGTTCTTTGTTTTCTAGGTTAGGGTTAAGTAAGTCAGAAAAATTAAAATCAGCCTGTTTATCCCGTTTTATCGAAACATAAGGTGTTTTAAGTAGAACCTGCTCCATTTTTAAGGAAAAATCAAAAATAGATTGCAGTACAGCGATATCTACATAGAGCTGTCCAAAACTGAGAAAAGGACTGTTATCAAGGTTTTTTACTTCAAAGCCCTGGATATTTAGCTCCATAGAAAAGGGGTTAAACTGAATCTCATCAATTTGCATGGCTCGGTTTAATTTTTCTTGAGCTAGCTTGGGGATTTGATTAGATAAAATAGCGGGTAAAATTAAAAAACCTAACAACGAATAAAGTAAAAGAGCAGCCGCAACAGTTAAAAGTAACATTTTAATTTTTGCAGAAATGACTAATCCTTTCATTGTATTGGTATTTAACCTGTTTCATTCACGGGTATTGAGCCGAGTATTTTAGTTTAGGCATTTATTGGTAGTGAATGCCTGGATAAACCATTGCAAAATATTTATTGTCCAAATTTGGGCAGGTCTGAATCAAGAAACCAAGCGCCAACCGTATCGTCATACCACCATAGCTGTTGGTAACTCTGATGTTTCATTTTGTAATTCTCTTTATGGTAATAATCGATAGTATAAGTAGAGAGGATCTCAGGAGTCTGTTGATCTGTATTTTCCTGACGTGCTTCCTTTAAGGGTTGGTATTTAGTGACTTTAATCTGCTTGAGATAATCTAAACTTTGTTGCTGTGGTCGATTGTTTCGCATACGTATAAAACCTTGTGCGTCCTCAAACTGGCTCCAGCGTATGGCATAAGCAAAAGCTTTAATCCGTGGTTCAAACTTATTTCTACCTCTGAAATCAATAGTCGATGAACAACCGACTAAGCCAATACAAAGTAAAAAAAATAAGTAACATCTTTGTTGTTGCAAAATTATCTCTCCGATTAAGTTATTTTCGGTATATTGACGACTTCATTATTGTTTTGTTTTGTTTTGTGAAACGTAGATCCAGTTTTTGGCGCGAGAATGAAATAAATCAAAGATGTCTGTCATACGCCTGACTTGTATTAAGCCTTCTGTTTATCAGCAGCAATAAATTCCTGTTTAATAGTATTAAATAATTCTAATTGTGCGGCGACTTTGCCATTAAATGAGGCTTTAGCATAGTCACCTTTGTCGTTGCTTACCCCAGGTTCTATATCTGTTAACAAATGTAAGGCTTCATCAACGGTTTCTACCGCATAAATATGAAACTGTTTTGCTTTTGCAGCATGTACAACATCCCAACGCAACATGAGGTATTTGATATTACTGGCAGGAATTATAACGCCTTGGTTTCCTGTTAAGCCTTGTTCTTTGCATATATCAAAAAAACCTTCAATTTTTTCATTAACGCCACCGATGGGCTGTACTTGACCGAGTTGGTTAATCGAGCCTGTTACAGCCAAACCTTGTCGTAGTGGAATTTCGGCCAAAGATGACAAAATCACACATAGCTCAGCAAGTGATGCGCTATCACCTTCAACCTGTCCATAGGATTGTTCAAATACCAGACTTGCACTCATTGAGAAAGCGGTTGTGCGTGCATAACGTGAGGCTATAAGGCTAGATAAAATCAGTACGCCTTTGGAGTGAATTGGACCACCTAGCTCAGTTTCTCTTTCTATATCGATAACTTTGCCATTTCCCATGCGGGTTGTGGCGGTGATACGTGTTGGTTGGCCAAAAGAAAACTCACCGAGTTGCAATATAGATAGCGCATTAATTTGTCCAATCACTTTGTTTTCTATATCGATGTACACGGTGCCACGATGAATATTTTCATACATTTTTTCCCGTATTCTATCCAGTCTATGCACTTTCTGTTCAATCGCTTGTTGAACATCGCCACTGCTAATCAAATCATGGCCATTAAACTTTGCCCAATAATCAGATTCGATTAATAAATCTTTAATACTTCTCAAGTGGGTAGAAAGTTTTTCGGCATCTCCAGTGAGCCGTGCACTTTGTTCTATGATTCGGGCAATGGCTTGTGGATTAAGGGGGAGTAACTTATCGTTTCTGGCGATAGTTGCTAATAGCCTGACATATTCTTGTTCAGCGCTAGAGCGTGTTACCGAGTCGTCAAAATCTGCGGCGACTTTAAATAAATCCTGAAATTCTGGGTCGTATTGATTCAAAATATAATAAATCAAACGATCACCGAAAAGAATAATCTTTAAGTTAAGTGGAATCGGTTGCGGTTCTAACGATGACGTACTGATTAAACTTAATGCACGTTCCAGTGATTCAATGCGTATTTCACCTGATTGTAAGGTTCTTTTTAGACTTTCCCACGCGTAAGGTTGAAATAATAGTTTACGGGCATCCAGAATCAAATATCCACCATTTGCTTTATGCAATGCACCGGATTTAATCATGGTGAAATCAGTCGTTAAAGCCCCCATATATGCATGATGATCAACACGACCCAACAGGTTTGCATAATTGGGGTGGTCTTCATAAACAACAGGTGCGGCTGTTTGTTCTGAATTGGAAACAATTAGGTTGATCTGGTAACGTTTGAAAGGGTTTTCTTCTTTCATTGTTTCCATAAAAGGCAATATTTGTTCTCTTTGCGGAATAAAATCATTTACATGATTAAGAATATCTGCATCCACATCATTAAGATAAGCGATTATTTGCTCATATTTGGCATATTTACTTTTTAATTCATCAATGGAGTGATTAACTGCTAGCGCTGCTACATCTCTATTCAATGCCTGCATTTTACGTTTAGTTTCCTTACGCCATGAGGGGAACTTTCGTAATAGTTTTTGCAAGCGTTGTTGAAGCTTAATAATGTCTTCTTGATATTTTTGTTGAACTGATTTGTCCAGCTTATTAAAGTGTTCTGTATCGATGACGTTATTTTTATCATCTATGGGGGTAAAAGCGTAACCGGTAGGCGTTTCGGCAAGAATAATATGTGAATTTAGTGCATCATCTCTCAGCCGATTGATTTCACTTATTTCCATTTTTCGGTATTCTTCTTCTATATTTTCTCTTTTTGATCGATACTCATCACCATCAAATGCGGTCGGAATTGCAACACTAAGCTCATCAATCAATTGTTCCATATCCTGCTGAAATTCTTTTCCTTTTCCTGCTGCGAATTGAATGGCTTGAGGTTTTGCTGGTTCACTAAAATTATTGATATAGCACCAGTCAGAAGGTATAGGTAATTGTTTGGATTCATGGGTGACCAGTTGTTGTATCGTGGTTAGCTTACCTGTACCTGCAGGTGCCAGAGCAAAAATATTGTAGCCTTTCTGTTCAATACGTATACCAAATTGAATAGAATCAATAGCTCTGTCCTGGCCGATAGTGATGTCTATTTCTTCCAATTCATCTGTACTTTTAAAATGAAAATTCTCAACATTGCAGGGTTTATATAATTGGCTTGAGTTTAGAGGCTTTGTTTTCATTTTTTTATTTTTGTTATGGCTATAACTGTAATTTGCAACAGAGTGCGACAATTAGTCAACCAATAAAATTAGCTGATTAGCTGCAGGTCTTTTGAATAGTAACTTGCGGTTGAGAGTCAATGCAAGTTTGCTTTTGCGTAGCCTTGATGTAATTAAAGTGGAATCAAGGTTTTTACCCTTTGATTTATTGATTCTGCATTGCTACTCAAGGCTATATTACCCATCAAACCAAAGTTGATGAAATACTAGACTTACTCTAGAGTCTATCATTACTTACCTCACAATTTTGTAACAAGGTACATAGGCTGTACTGCCGGGTAATTTCATTCTATGTTGTGCTACAAAAGCACTTAATAACTGATCAATCGGTTCCATAACCTCGCTATCACCACTGATTTTAAATAGGCCATGCTGTTCAATAGCACGGATACCTTGGTCTTTTACATTACCGGCGACAATGCCAGAAAAAACTCTGCGTAAATTCGCGGCTAGTTGGTGACGGTCCTGGTTTTTATGTAATTTCAGATTGGCCATATTCTGATGAGTTGGGTTAAAAGGTTGCTGAAATTCGGCACTGATTTTTAAAGACCAGTTGAAATAATAAGCATCACCCTTATTTCTTCGGAATTCCCGTACTCGCTGGATACCTGCTTTCATTTCTCGCGCTACACGGGCGGAATCATCAATAATTATTTGATAACGCTGCTGTGCTTCAAACCCCAGTGTATCGCCAATGAATTGATTGATCTGTTTAAAATAATCTTCCGCACATTTGGGGCCAGTAAAAATCAACGGGAATGGTATTTCGGTATTTTCAGGGTGTAATAGAATACCCAGCAAATACAGAATTTCTTCTGCCGTGCCTGCACCGCCGGGAAATACAACGATGCCATGTCCAGTACGTACAAATGCTTCTAGCCGTTTTTCAATATCCGGCAAAATCACTAGATCATTAACGATAGGATTGGGGGATTCAGCAGCAATAATTCCCGGTTCGCTAATACCAATATAGTGGCCGTCAATAATTCGCTGCTTGGCGTGACCAATGGTTGCACCTTTCATTGGTCCTTTCATTGCACCTGGTCCACAGCCGGTGCAGATATTCATATCCCGTAAACCGATTTGGTAACCGACATCTTTGGTGTAAGCGTATTCCTCGCGCGATATAGAATGTCCACCCCAACAAACAACTAGTTTTGGTTCGATTTGATGACGAACAATATTGGCATTTCTAAGAATATGAAACACGGCATTGGTCACGCCTTCGGAGTTTTGTAAGTCAAACTTAGGGTTGTCATTAATTTCGTCACTGACATAAATAATATCCCGTAACACGGCGAACAGATGTTCTTTAATACCCTGAATCATCTGTTCATCAACAAAGGCATTAGCTGGTGCACCTTTAACTTCTAACTTAATCCCTCGTTCTTCCTGAATTACCTTGATGGAAAAAGAACTGTAGCGTTCTAGCAGTACTTTGCCATCATCCATATAATTGCCGCAATTGAGTACGGCCAATGCACAATTATGTAACAATTGATACAAGCCACCCTGGCTGGTATCTAGCAATTTGTTGACTTCTGCCTTGGATAATACCGATAGATGGCCTTCGGGGGATATTCTCGCGTCTACGGTGGGCTCTGTCATATTATTTTTGGTTTTTTTATTTTAAAGTGAACTATACTTTTTTAGCAGTGATATATGCAACAAGGAATAACAAACTGTAAGACATCAGTATCAACTCATGGGTTAAAGTTGAGCAAATAAATATGCAGAGTAACTTCTAGATTAATAGAAAATCTTCGGAATGAGTAATCATTGCAGTTGGCTTTTCTCAGGAGTACACTGGAAATATCAAAACTAAGGAGCGAGGGTTCAATAACATCCGAATATTGACTTGTACTAAAGCATAAGAATCGCTAAAGCTTTTCTAATCTTTTAGCTCAACAGAGGCACTAGCCAAATAGTTACATAGCCAGCTATACGCCTGTTTTTCTAGCACCCCTGTAAAGCCAAAATCCTATGCCAAACTTTTGGATATTATTAAAACCTCGCTCCTAAAAAGTGGATAAAGCGTTATGTTGATTGATTGGAATATTCGGTTTGTTTTATTGGTGCTACTGACTGGTGTAACAACGGTTCATTCTGGACAAAAGGATAGTCAGCCTGTTAATAAATCATCGCTTGTGATACAGCTTGAAATCAATGATGTCATAGGTCCTG
>DAOWHF010000035.1:0-4532 GCA_030641565.1 Methylomarinum sp. | reverse complement strand
TTACTGAACTGCCTAAACTGGGTAGGCACTATGAAGCCGAAGCATTAGATCCGCTTTTACCATGGAACTCGACTGAAAAAATTAAGCCATTACATAAAGCGGCCTGATTTATCTTAGTGGGATGAATTGACGGTTACAATTGCATGAACAAGGGTATGCTTTTATTTCTAAGTTGAAGCCAGAATGCAGTACTGAATTATTAGTAAAACAAATAGGTTCGCTTGTAAAAGTATCTGATTATCGAGGATATGAAAAAATACCAGATATTCAGATTCTTAAACCTAGAAAAGCAAAGGAGAATATACAAAACCAATATAGCGGTCATTTCGGGCTAAATGATTTTCCTTTACATACAGATTTAGCTCATTGGTTGTGTCCTCCAAGATATATTTTTCTAAGGTGCTTACATGGTTCTGAGTTAGTTGCCACAAGTATTATTAGAAATAACTTTCTTTTGGAATCGCTTGGAGAAAACACTATAAAAAAAGCAGTTGTCAGGCCTAGAAAAAGATCTATGGGTGCTGTAAATTGTGTACTTCCAGTTTTCTTTTTTAAGAGCGGAATGAAAGGAATTCGATGGGACAGCCTTTTTCTAGTTCCAATGAATAACTCATCCACCGTCATAGGTAATTTAGTCGTGTCAAAGGCGATAAATAAAAATGTACATCATGAGTATCTAGTAAATACGGGAGACACCGTGATTATTGATAATTGGGCTATGTTGCATGGTCGTTAATCAGTCTTAGAATCAGAAATGGGACGATTAATAGAGCGTGCCTATCTTTCAACAATTGGATAATAAATGGATAATTCAGCTACTCAAAATCCCTGGTCTTCAGAGAGCTTATATGCAAAATCGCAACTTTATATAGAGCAAATGGAGTCGGGTATAGCAGACCAATGGCAATATGGATTGTGGTCAGCTTTATGTTTGGAGTTATTATCTCGTTCAGCATTAGCACATATTTCACCTGTTCTTTTGGCAGACTCAAAGAATTGGAGAAATCTTACACATGCAATGGGAAAAGCTCCTACAGCAAGAAAATTTACCCCAATATCAATATCCACAAAAGAGGTTCTTGCGAGGCTTACGGAGTTAGATCCTAAGTTTACAGAAGAAGTCGCTGGGTTTTGTTCACAGCATCTTGAACGAAGGAATGCTGAATTACATACGGGTGAAACTATTTTTACTGAAATAGGCACATCTCAATGGCTTCCAAAGTTTTATCAGGCTTGTAAGTTATTATTGGAGTCAATGGATAAATCATTAAGTGAATTCGTTTGTGATAGTAGTCAAGCCCAAGCATTAGTCGATTCACTAGAAGACGCTGCTGCAAAAGCGGTAGCTCAAGACATTAATGCTCATGCTAAAGTATGGTCAAATAAAGGTGAAACGGATAAAGAAACAGCTTTATTACAAGCAACTACATGGGCGACTCGTCACTCAGGGCATAGAGTTGAATGCCCATCATGTAAAGCACCAGCATTATTACAAGGTAACCCTACAGGAGCAGTAACGACAGAGATCCAAGAAGATGAGGTAATCCAACGGCAAACAATGTTACCATCGGCATTTGAATGTATTGCTTGTGGGTTAAAAATTTCTGGTTTTTCTAAACTTTCAGCATGTAATTTAGGTGATGCCTTTTCAGGAAAAACTATTTACTCAGCTGCCGAATTTTTTGAATTATATACAGAAGAAGAATTGGATGAAGCTCGTAGTGAAATACCAGATTATGAGCCTGATTTTAATGAATATTAAAAACTAAAGTGAGAAACCCTAACAATCAAATTCACTTGACCGTAAAAAGCGTCACAAATTTTGCTATCGCAAAATTTCCGCCACTTTTTACGTCAAGTGATTTGGGCGTTCAAGCTGTAGAAAAACCTATAAATCATAAATTTTATGAAAAATACGATTTTTAACATATTGATATTTAACAATATAATTTTTCAAAAAATCAATATTTTTTAGAAATAGAGGATTTTCTACACCCTCGTTAGCGCAAAAGAATAATCACAACATGGAGATTGCATGTCTATTTCATACAGAGTTTATCCTCATAATGATTTGTTGAATTTAGCCAATTATCATCTTGAAATATTAAATGATAAAGTTGAAAATGGCGTTAAAAATTCTATAGCTCTTGATTGTACATCGGTCTTAATTTCGTTAGCATTCTCTGTTGAGGCAATAGTAAATTATGTTGGTTATAAATGTATTAAAGAGTGGAAAGAAAGGCAGCCATTCCATAAGAAAATGGAAGAAATTTGCGAATCAGCAAATATAAGTATTAATGCAGAATCTGATTTGTTTGAAGTAATTAACCAACTAAAAATTATTAGAGACTCGATTGCTCATGGAAAACCTATTGAAGGTAAAACAGATGATAACTTCAGTGAAGGAATGAATAAATATCTAAAAAGCCCTTGGGATGAGTATTTAAATCCAGAATTTACTAATTTAGCATACGAAAGTGTTAAAGAATTTAAAAACCTGCTCTTTAGTCGGTATAAAATCAAGCCTGGTACTGCGTTAACATCAGCAGCTGGCTGGGGCTAAAAAAAGCAACAAATGGATTGAGAAATCAAGGGGTGTGCGGCCGAGCAAGGTCGATAATTCCAGCGGGTGAAAGTCCCGCTCTGGCAAGGTAGGTCAACCACCAGATAGTAAACATCGGGCAGGCGGAGGTAACTCCAAATGTTAAGCACGATGGGCGCAAGCCAGCAGGCCGTAAGCGAAAGTTGAAGTGATTTAGCCTCGAAATGATTTTACCTAAGCAGGACGACAGAGTACCCCTTTTGGAAGTCCCCATTCTATGACGCGCATGACAAGTATCATAGAGCTGCTTCGGGGTTGTAAAGCATGGCATGTTGGACATGGGGAATAATCGGCAACTCGGGAGATCCTGAATTGTCTTTCACAGAAGAGAGTAGGTTGAACAAGTGATAATAAAACAAGAACAACCGAAGCAACTCAGGAAGTCGGATGGTGGCGTACTACCAATGAAAGAGTGTAATGCGACTGGAGGGAAGGCCATCACGACAACAACAGCGGTGCAAGGACACATGTATCATGCACAGAAATGAAGAAAACGTGCCAACAAAATTGCAACGCATAGCCAAGAAAGCCAGCGCAGACAAGGACTGTCAATTCACCAGTCTGTATCACCTGATGAATAAAGAACTACTGCTGGAATGCTTCACGCAGCTCAAAGGAAAAGCCGCGTCAGGCATAGACAATATCACCAAAGAGCAATACACCATTAATCTGGACGCAAACCTGGAAAATCTGGTTGAACGACTACATAAAATGGCGTATAAACCACAGCCTGTCTTAAGGATTTACATCCCCAAAGCAGGCAGTCAGCGAAAACGACCACTGGGAATTCCCACACTCGAAGATAAACTGGTGCAGGCAGGCTTGGTCAGAATCCTACAAGCGATATATGAACAAGACTTCCTGACAGACTCTTATGGATTTAGACCCTTACGCAGTTGTCATGATGCGCTACGCGCATTAAGTCAAACAGTCGAAGGTCAACCTATCCATTATATTGTTGAAGCGGACATAAAAGGCTTCTTTGACAATGTAGACCAAGAGCAACTAATGGACTTTATCAATTATCGGATAGTGGACAAACGGATACTCAGACTCATCAAACGGTTTCTAAAAGCAGGGATACATGAAGACGGACAACACAAAGCCAGTGAGACAGGCACGCCACAAGGTGGTGTCATCTCGCCACTGCTAGCCAACATCTACCTACACTACACATTAGATCTCTGGTTTGAAAAGTGTATCAAGCGAAAATGTAAAGGTTATGCACGGCTCATCCGCTATGCGGATGACTATATTGTTTGTTTTCAAATAGGAACTGAAGCCACGCACTTCAAGGAAGCTATGGAAACACGGCTAAATAAGTTTAATCTCGAAGTTGCACCTGAGAAAACCAGGCTGTTTGAATTTGGACAATTTGCGCAATCTAAAGCAAAATCCAGAGGCGAGAAAACAGCCACGTTCGACTTTCTCGGGTTCACGCACTACAACTCACGTAGTCGTGATGGTAAGCGTTATCGGATGAAAAGGAAAACGGTCAGCAAACGATTTACCGCCAAAGTAGTGGCCTATAAAGAATGGCTAAAGGCAAATAGAACACTGCCCACTGCTGAAATTATGAAAACAACAGCGGCAAAATTGCGCGGACACTTTGCCTATTATGGAGTCACTGATAATAGCAAAAGTCTGCAAAGCTTTGCCTACTGGGTAACTCAAACGTTGTATAAATGGTTAAATCGTCGTGGAAAACGGGGTTGTTACACATGGGAAAAGTTTAATAAACTGCTCAGACTGTATCCGCTACCGAGTCCGCGAATCAAGGTGAATTTATTGTCATTTTAAGGTGAAGCGTGTTGTCGAGGAGCCGTGTGCGTAAATAGCGCCAGCACGGTTCTGTGAGGGGCGTGGTAAACAACTGATGAGAATAGTCATGATTAGGAATCACACGGTAGCTACGTGTAGCGAGGTGTAC
>DAOWHF010000345.1:0-4413 GCA_030641565.1 Methylomarinum sp. | reverse complement strand
GTTAATTTGTATGCCTTGGCCGTCAGTGAAGAAAATGCCGCAGGAGGACGCGTTGTAACCGCCCCGACTAATGGAGCCGCCGGTATTATTCCTGCAGTCTTGCACTATTACATGAAGTTTTGTGTAGGAGCGAATGATGAAGGAGTGATTAAGTTTTTATTAACAGCTGGAGCCATTGGTTTTTTATATAAGGAAAATGCCTCAATTTCTGGGGCTGAAGTAGGTTGTCAGGGTGAAGTCGGCGTAGCTTGCTCCATGGCCGCGGGTGCTTTGGCAGAAGTATTGGGCGGCACACCAGAGCAAGTTGAAAATGCCGCTGAAATTGGTATGGAGCATAATTTAGGTTTAACCTGTGATCCAGTTGGCGGCTTGGTACAAGTCCCCTGTATCGAACGCAATGCAATGGGTGCGGTTAAAGCGATTAATGCTGCGCGTATCGCTTTACGTGGTGATGGAACACATTTTGTCTCACTGGATAATGTGATTAAAACCATGCGCGAAACCGGCGCAGACATGAAAACCAAATATAAAGAAACATCGCGAGGCGGCTTGGCGGTTAATTTGACGGAGTGTTGATATTTGCTGACTGAAAAGTTGAATTTTTCCACTCAATTTTATAAGAGACTACTGGTTTTTAATTCTTTTAAAAACGCTGAATGACTATGGAAAATGGGGCGTCGCCGTTTAAAACAATGCGCATTAATGGCTACGCCCCCTTTCTGTTATTGATAAGTTTTTTTATTGGTTACGATTTTTAATCTTCCCTCCAATATTATCCAGTATGGCATAGAAAATATCGACGGCATATCCCAGGACAAAGGCTAATGATCCTTGTCCTAAGTTTATTTGATTACCTATGTCAGTTATCGTTTTATCTGGTTTTACCAAATCAGGAAAAAGTACAATTGAACCCCCAGCAAGTACCCCCAGACATAGGCGTATGAGCTGAGAAGGGATAAATGCGGGGTCAAACTCCCGACTTTTTAGCTTCTCTTGAGTGATTCTTAATAGAAAGACACAGGTACCTAAACCCGCGGCACAAAATGGCGTAAGAATTGTAACCTTGCCAGTCACATTTACAATTAATAGATAGACAAAGATAAAGGTTATGGTTGACAGGAAAAGTAAATATTGTCCTACAGAAGTAAAAAAGGCCGCATGAAAGAACCCTCGGCCATGAATGCGTGTGGCAACTAAGGTGCGTGCTGTGACTTTTTTAGTGATTTTTTCCAGCATGGCATACTGATTAATAAAATTAATTTTATCTTCAGTGTTTAAATCTGGGTAATTTTCAGACCATTCAACAAACTGACCTGCATTAAATTTTGTGGGAACCTTTATTTCATGATCATGTTCGAGAACATATCGAACCAGATGCCAGGCATTGCAGGCAAGAATACGTTGCTCCTGTTTGGTTTCTGCTTCGATTTTCTCTATCTTTTCTATCGTGCTGTTCATGATAAATACTCCGGAAATATTTTAAATCACGTAGTTAGGTTTAGCTACGCGAATGAAATTATCTATAAAAACAGTGTTTTAAGTCTTTGAGGGAGAATAAAGAATAAGCCCTAACTTAAATATCATTCCAGCTCTTGTATTGCTTTAATGGTCTTTATTCGTTTGTGCATGGCAGGGTGACTGGATAAGTAGTCGAACTCATAATCTGAATTTGTTGGTTGTTCCAATAATGTCAGAATCCGGATGAACTGTCTAGCTTCTATGTTATGTGTTTGCAGGAAGTCTACTGCATATTGGTCGGCTTCCTGCTCAAACTCCCGTGAATAACGATTCTCCACCAGAATGGTCGGTAAGGCGACTGACAATGACGTAATGGATGTAATATCACCTAGCACTCCCGCCATGAACAGGGCAGTTATGGAATTCTGAAAAAGTGAACGTAAACCGTGTTGATGTTCTATATGGCCTGCCTCATGTGCCAATACAGCAATGATTTGCTGATCATTTTCTGCCAGCTCAAACAAACCATCGGTCATAATGATAATGCCTCCCGGTAAAGCGAGGGCATTGGCTCCCATTTGTTTGCTACTTCTTAGCATCAACTGGTATGGGTATTGTCCTTTGGAGGTAAGTACTAACTGCTTGAAGTGATTTTGTAAGCGTAGCTGCTCAGTTTTATCAATAGCCGAAGGAGAAAACAGCCACTTATCCAAAGTCTTCAGCCCTTGTTCTCCAATGTGCTTCTCAACACTATAAGGAACATTATTTGCGGCCAATTTTGCGGCGATAGGCACACCGTATTCAATGCTGCCCCAGACAAATATTACCGTAGTTATTAAAGCTATTAGGGCATAAGACCAACTTTTTTCTAGTTTGTGTATCCATACGTGAATAATATTTTTTTCAAAATAATGACAGACTCGATCAACAGAGGCATTATCATCCGTTTCTAGCTTGGCACCATTACTTAAAAAAATATTGCGATGAGTATTGGCCAATCTTGGAGCAATTGATAGTTGATCAATAGTGGTTTTAAGCGATAGTGTTTCACCTTCTATCAATACCTCTCCTGACCTATAAAAACAGACCGTCACCGGTATCCGTGCCGATGACTGTCCATTATAGTAGTGCCCGTTTATTTTGATCATAGACCTAAGTCTAAATCCAGAAAATCACCTATTTCTTCGCCAATGGCTTCAGCATGTTCAGCTTCAGCTGCAATAAAGGCATCAGGGGCACTGTCTGTAATGAGTGATAGACATGAAATACGATATTTAGCTGTGCGAATCATGGCCCAAGGAATTAGCATTCCTAAGGACAGGATAATTGCTAAGGTGTTGGAAAAAAATATCCAGCATATTTTAGTCGTATCAAGATGGCTGTTGAATTGGCACTGTTGCAAAGTCGTATGATTCATAATCAGATTGGTTAATTTGGTATACCAATATCCGAAAGCAATCATATAAAAAGGAAAAAATAATAGAGGGACAAGGATTAGTGTTGCTCCCATAGCTGTTGAATCTTTAAGCGTTTCTTTAAAGGAGCCCAAACCACTCATTATTGCCCCTATTAATATTGCCAATAGCAGAAATAGTCCTATCGTTTTAAAAAAAACAGCATAAATAGAACCTACACTTGCTCCCATATTAAATGGACTGGTTCCGTAGGTACTATTATCAATGACAAACTTTTTCTGCGCTCTTATAAAATAAGGATAAGCAAGACCTACCGATAAGGCGACCAATAAAGGTAAACCTATAAAGACCCATAATGCTTTTAAATAGCCAGCTCTAAAATGAAAACGAATATTACGATAGGCTGAATTGTACATATTAAATTTCAGTGCTTTGATGATGACCCAGGGAAACAGCGGAATAAAAACAAATAGTAGCAGACCTTGTAGCATGGGAGAAATGACTGCTGAGAATGAATAAATCAGAAATACGGCTAAAACCAGCAGACGGCCTTTTAAGATTTTTATTGGGTCAGCTAAATAATCAAACGGTGTATTCATTAACAGAGTGTTGTTGTAAAAATACTGTTTAGTTCTAACTTTTGCCCAGGCTGAATAAATACCCAAGGTTACGATTGAAAGCATAATATTAACAATCCAGATTTTAAAAAACTCGCCTGTTTTGCCATAAAACTCAAACTGTTGTGTGTTTTGTTGCATTGGATACCCTTGTTTAATAATAAGGAGTGTACACAAAATAACTTCGACAACTCTACGCTAGTTGCCAAACTTATTACGTGCGCGTTCCTAAATGTGAAGTAATAATAGGCTTTAGGATGGCTTATCCAGATAACATATAGCTCTGTATGTTACCAATAACCATACTAATGATAGTTAATTAATAGCAGTTTGTTGAAATTTGCTTCTATGTAAATAACAGTGACTAGTCTCGTTAAAAAAAGGAAAATACAGAGGCAGCCTAGAGTACAGAGTGATGAGCAAGTGTAACGATAAATTTACGGAAAAATATCATTTGTTGTATTTGTGAGGTGCATCACGTTTTATTGCGGGACTTTGACCATTTCACATATTAAATCAATTTAATGAAGTTGAATAAATACACAGAGAGCACGGAGAATGCACTGCGGCGACGGAGTGTTTTTTCTATGTGCTCTGTATAAAAAGGGGCTGTATACTCAGATAATAGCGGATAGGTCCCTTTCCTTGATGTCTTCATCTGAAGTTGAAAAAGTGCATGGAAGTGATCAGCATCGGTGTTAGTGCCTGCATTTTGAAATCATTTTAAAATAGATAGCAATTAAATCGAACAAAATGCTGAGCAGCTGATTTCAGTCAGAATTAATTTGATTTTACTTCATTTGAAGAGTATATGTTTTTGTGCAAATGAAGTGGTCGAAGGTTTTTTGCTTATCCAGACCTGTTTATCTTATATAGAATGCATGTTAACTCGTTTAGAGTTAGTGGCTTTCATGGTTTTTTTG
>DAOWHF010000201.1:0-4675 GCA_030641565.1 Methylomarinum sp. | reverse complement strand
TATTTTAAAGACAAGCCTATAGTTGTTAGAGAATACTTTCATCGTACATGGCATAATGACCCCCGGATCAATATGCATGAACAAAATGAAGAGTTAGTTAATAAGCGAAAAAGTGACCGAAGACGAGCCAGACTTGAAGTGGTTGAAGATGTTCCCGCCCAATTTAGTAGTAATCAGAATTTCCACCGCACTTTATAAAAGCTGCTCTATTAATGTTGCTAGATTTTTTATCTGTCGTTGTTTTTCTAGCCTATGGCAGCTGATAATGCTTGTTAGCTCTGTTAGTGCTACATTAAAGTCATCATTAACAATTAGATAGTCAAACTCATGGCAATGACTCATTTCTTTGACTGCATCTTGCATTCTACGCGCAATAATTTCTTTGCTATCTTGCCCTCTATTTTCTAGTCTTTGCTGTAAGATTTCTATTGAAGGTGGCAGTATAAATATTGAGATGCTGTTGGGTAGCATTTTTCTAACTTGCTCAGCACCTTGCCAATCAATTTCTAAAATCACATCAATACCCTGCTCAAGCATATCCTCGACTGACTGTTGAGCTGTACCATAAAAGTTATCAAACACTTGTGCATGCTCTAAAAATGCATGATCACTGATCATTTGTTTAAACGCATCAACTGAAGTAAAAAAATAGTCTTGACCGTGAGTTTCCCCTTCACGTATTGCTCGTGTGGTATGAGAGACTGACACATCTAATTGATCTACTTTAGAAACTAACTGTTTTACTAAACTGGTTTTTCCTGCACCAGAGGGTGCAGAAATTATATAAAGTTTACCTGTATTCATATTATTCAATATTCTGAATTTGTTCGCGCATTTGCTCAATTAACACTTTTAAGTCAATTGAAATTTGAGTCATTTGTTTATCAGCAGATTTTGAACCTAAGGTATTGGCTTCTCGATTTAATTCTTGCATTAAGAAATCAAGGCGACGACCAATCGGTTCATTTTTGTTTAATACGCTTAAAACTTCTTGTATATGTGTATCTAATCGATCAAGTTCTTCAGCGACATCCAATTTTTGCATAAGAAATATCATTTCTTGTTCCAGCCTGTCAAAATCCGGAGTTGCTACTAACTCAATAATCCGTGCTTTAATTTTTTCACGTATCAGCTCTAAAACGACGGGTAATCTTTTATTCGCGGCATCCACCAATATCTGGATTTTTTTACAGCGCTCTTCAATCAGCGTTCCTAATTGAGAGCCTTCTCTTTCCCTTGCGATAATCAGTTGTTTAATAGTGCTTTCAACTAAACTATTAATCCCTCGCAATAACTCGTCCTTATTACTTTCTGGCTCTTGCTGAATACCAGGGAAATTTAAAACCTCAAGCGCCGAAAAAGATTGTTGCGTGTGTATGTGATCTTCAATTTGAGAGGTTGCCCGTAATAATGCCTTAACGGCCTCTTCATTGATGGTGATAGTTTGCTTGTCATTAGACTGTTTTTTATAACTTAAAGAACACTCAATTTTTCCTCTTTTTAGCTCTGAAGCAATAAGCAGCCTCAAATCAGCTTCTGAAAAACGCAACCTTTCGGGTAATTTAAGTGTAATATCACAATAACGGTGATTAACTGAGCGTAATTCGCAATTTATTGTTAAGTTATCTATTTCTGCTTCGCCATTGGCAAAGGCCGTCATACTTTTTATCATTATTTAACCCAATATTTTAATAATCTATCAGCAACTTAAAACTATCAATGGCTGAATATTACGACCCGAAAACTTACCCTAAAGAATGGAATTACCTTCAGTCGGGCACTATTATAGACCAGTATACAATTGAGCGGGAACTTGCGCATGGGGGCTTTAGTTCTGTTTATCTTGCCAGACAGAAGCTGGACCAAGTTCAAGTGGCTATTAAAGAGTATTTACCCCGTCGATTAGCTCACAGAACATGGAATAATATTGTTGTTCCTAACAGTAAAGAAACCAAGACTTTATTTTTAAGAGGAAGATCTCTATTTTTTGAGGAGGCTAAGGTTTTAGCCAATTTGAAACATCATAATATTGTTAATGTGATTAACTTCTTTCAGGCCAACGAAACAGTCTATATGGTAATGGTTTATGATTATGGCGTGACATTAGACAAAATCATTAAAAATAAAAGCCTGGAAATGACTGAACAGTTTATTATTACTGTTTTTAATCAATTACTTACTGGCATAGGTTTTATTCATCATCAAAGCATGATTCATCTGGATATAAAGCCCGGAAATATTTTAATTCGACCTGAGAATGATCCTTTATTACTGGATTTTGGCGCTATTCAAACATTCCCATTACCTCTTAAAAATAAAACTAAAGTTTTAACTCAAGGGTATTCACCCATAGAGCAATGTGGTACTAAGGGACAATTAGGGCCGTGGACTGATATTTATGCTGTAGGGGCAAGTATGCGCGCATGTTTAGATGGCAAATCGCCGCAACCCGCATCTGATCGAGCGGTGAAAAATACACTTATTTCTGCGACTAAAGCATATAAACGAAAATATCCAAAGTATTTACTGCAAGCAATTGATTGGGCAATGGAAATTGAGCCTGAAAATAGACCTCAATCTGCTGAGGAATTACAGATCGCTTTATTAAACAAAGAAAATTAGCCTTCCATTAAATGTAGCCTTGATATAGCTATGCGGAATCAAGGACTCGAAACATTAAAACCTTGATTCCACTTTGTTACATCAAGGCTACGATGCTTAATGATCATGATGCAGTGAGCAAGAGTGTGAGATGTTTTTTACAACGCAAAGTTGATACTCAACCAAGGTGTGCTAAATGGATAACAATAACTAAAGAGCAGCTGTTTTTTTCAAAGTTATCTCATATACATTCCTAAAATATCAAAAGAGTATTAAAAAACGGTTATACTGAGCCGTTTTTTTTAATGAGTGACACTATGAGACCAAGCGGACGTAATCCAGATCAATTAAGAGATGTTAAATTCATCTGTAACTATACAAAACATGCAGAAGGTTCTGTTATGGTGGAGTTTGGTGATACTCGCGTACTTTGTACTGCTTCTGTTGAAAGACGAGTTCCTCGTTTTTTAAAAGGCAAAGGAGAAGGCTGGGTTACGGCTGAATACGGCATGTTACCAAGATCTACCAATGAACGTATGGGGCGTGAAGCCAGTCGCGGTAAACAGGGTGGTCGTACCTTAGAAATTCAACGCCTTATTGGTAGATCCCTACGTGCTGGAATCGATTTAAAGGCATTGGGAGAGAATACCATTACGATTGATTGTGATGTTATTCAAGCCGATGGTGGTACCCGAACAGCTTCTATCACCGGTGGTTTTGTTGCCTTGTCTATTGCCATTGAGCACATGCTGGCAAAAAAACAGCTTAAAAAGAACCCTTTACATGGGCAAATTGCATCTGTCTCGGTTGGTATTTTTAATGGTGTCCCAGTACTTGATCTGGATTACGCAGAAGATAGTAATGCAGAAACGGATATGAATGTGGTCATGAATGATGCCGGTGCATACATTGAAGTACAAGGTACTGCTGAAGGCCATGCTTTTAGAAAAGATGAACTAGATTCAATGCTTGAATTAGCAGAACATGGTATTAATCAGTTATTAGAAAAGCAACGTGAAGCTTTAGCATCCATTAAATAATATCGACAATCAAATGTTTGCAGGGTGGGCAAAGACGTGTTCTAGCCCATCTTTTAATATTTGAGAGGTATTGGCTTAAGTAACTAACCTAGATACTAACCCAATTCAGTCAACATCCCCAACCCTATAACCCTTTTACTGCACCAACTCCCAAACAGGTAAAACCAACTCCTCACACTGTTTCACAAAATCATCATTAAGCAATTCAGTTAAATCCTGATCAATCTGATACAACTGCTGTAACGAACGATCAAATTCAATATCTTTTTTAAGCTGATCTTGCGCGCTAACAATCGCTGGTGTTTTTGCTCTATTACTGGTTTTAAGCTTTAAGGCTTGTTTTGCATAAGCAAAACTTGCTTCTGTAAAAAAAGCTTCTGGTTGCTGTCTGCCTTGAAAATAAATATCGATTAAGGTCTTTAAGGTATCGACTTGTTGATTATCTGATTTAAACACCAATGATTCATCGATACTTAATAAATGGGTGTTTTGTGCTTGTAGCTGATTAATGATTAGGTGATGTATCCACGCTTGCATAAAGTCTTTACCTTTTAATTTTGCGTAGCGGTAAATTAAACTGCCATTTTCATATAGATTTCTTAGGTTTCCGACTAGGCGGTATTCTGCAATAGTTATATCTATAGGCTGGTCTTGCTGTTTTTGTCCTAAGTTTTGTTGCTGTATTAAGTCTGTAAATTCATTAATCGCTTGTTGTTGCTGGTTAAATGCTAATTCACCATTTATGCCAGAAAGCCAGCAACCTTGCGCTTGTAGTTTTTCTAAAGAGTAGGGCATGTTATTTATTTGATGCTCTATCCATTGCTGATTTATGGCATAAGACTCTAATGCGTCTATCGCAAAAGGTTCTCGCTCTTCTACAGTATTATCTATGCCTGTAAAACGGATACCAAGCTGCTGCTGTAAAAAATGTTGTTGTGGTTGCCTGTAAAAATTTAATACATCACTGATATCTATAATTTCGGGTTGTTTTGTACCTAATACCCCTTGCCACCAACGCTCAGTTTCTGGATTTT
>DAOWHF010000247.1:0-4005 GCA_030641565.1 Methylomarinum sp. | reverse complement strand
GCAAGCGTTGATGCGTAGTTATTTAATCCTTGTCCTTTTCAATTCAAACATTGAGAAAAAAGGCTATTTATGATGTAATAAATGGGTTTTAAAATCTTAAAGTGCCTCTTGTTTAAGGACTGTGTGCGGAATAAACAATACAGCTGTTATTTAAGTTGTAAAAGCTTGTTCTCTCAATTTCCTAAGTAAGAGGGGTATTTGCCGCAACTTGTCTGGAGAGCAGGCTTATTCACTATGCTATTTAATATAAAAGAAGGTTTAGATCTTCCCATAACGGGGGGTCCTGAACAGGTCATTGAAGAGGGTAACAAGATTAAGTCTGTTGCCATTTTGGGGAAGGATTACGTAGGGCTAAAGCCTAAGATGATGGTCGCTGTTGGCGATACCGTTAAATTAGGTCAGGTGCTTTTTTCCGATAAGCAAAACCCAGGAGTTGATTTTACTTCACCAGCTGCTGGTGTTGTTAAAGAAATCAACCGTGGAGCAAAACGTGTTTTGCAATCTGTTGTTATCGAATTAAAAGGCGTAGCTCAACAATCGTTCAATAAATTTGCTAAAAAAGATTTAACAACACTAACCGCTGAACAAGTTAAAGAGAATTTGCTAGCTTCGGGGTTGTGGACATCTTTTTTAACGCGTCCATACGGTAAAATTCCAGCAGTTGATATGACACCTGCTTCGATTTTTGTGACGGCCATTGATACACGTCCTTTAGCCGCTGATCCAGCGGTTATTATTAAAGAGCGTGAAGAAGACTTTGCTAATGGCTTGGCTGTTGTTGCTAAATTAACTGAAGGTAAAACTTATCTTTGTAAAGCATCAGGAACTGAAGTTGTTTCTGTCGATGAAGTACAAGTCGCAGAGTTTTCTGGGCCACATCCTGCTGGTTTAGCAAGTACGCATATTCATTTTATTGACCCTGTACATACCGATAAAACAGTTTGGCATATTGATTACCAAGCGGTTATTGCTATTGGTGCATTATTTACCACAGGTAAAATAAGCACGGAAAGAGTTGTTTCTTTGGCAGGTCCTTCTGTTAAAAAACCTCGTTTAATACGTACTCGTGTTGGTGCAAATACTAATGACCTGGTTGCAGGTGAGTTAGAAGAATGTGAAAACAGAGTGATTTCCGGGTCTGTTCTTTTTGGACATGAAGCGGCTGATCATTTTGCTTATTTAGGTTGTTATAACAATCAGGTGTCAGTGCTTAAAGAAGGCAGAGATCGTGAATTGTTTGGCTGGATCGTTGCAGGTAAAGATAAATATTCTGCGATGAATGTTTATACATCAAGCGTAGATCGCAAAGACAACCGTTTATTTCCATTAACCACTGATAAAAATGGCAGTAACAGAGCCATTGTACCTGTTGGCGTATTTGAAACAGTAATGCCTATGGATATATTACCAACACCATTGTTAAAAGCATTGGTTGTAGGTGATACAGATCAGGCTCAGTTATTAGGTGGTCTTGAGTTAATTGAGGAAGATGTTTCCTTATTTACTTTTGTTGATCCAGGTAAACATGATTTTGCCCCTGTATTAAGAGCGAATTTAACTAAAATTGAGAAGGAAGGATAATGTCGGCTAGAGATATTTTAGATAGCGTAGAGCCGCATTTTACGAAAGGCGGTAAATTAGAAAAGTATTATGGTCTCTATGAGATGGTCGATACTTTCATCTATACACCGTCTGATGTAACACGCGGAACAACGCATGTTCGTGATGGTAATGACCTAAAACGTACAATGACATTTGTTGTAATTGCAACATTGTTTTGTATCTTGATGGCAATGTATAACACAGGCTACCAAGCTAATTTAGCCATCGAAGCCATGGGCTTAGATGAAACAACTAGCTGGCGTAGTATTCCTATGACACTATTTGGTTACAACCCAATGAATCCTGTTTCTAATATGGTTCATGGCGCGTTGTTCTTTTTGCCTATATACATCGTGACTTTAGCGGTTGGTGGTGTATGGGAAGTGTTGTTTGCTACTGTCCGTGGGCATGAAGTAAACGAAGGTTTTCTTGTGTCTTCAATGTTATATACATTGATTTTGCCACCTGATATTCCTTTATGGCAGGTTGCACTAGGTATTTCTTTCGGTATTGTTATCGGTAAAGAAGTCTTTGGTGGTACAGGTAAAAATTTCTTAAACCCGGCATTAACAGGTCGTGCATTTTTATTCTTTGCATACCCCGCAGCAATTTCAGGTGATACTGCCTGGGTTGGTGTTGATGGATATACCATGGCAACTCCTTTAGGTCTTGCCGCGCAAGGTGGTCTTGATGCTGTTCAGGCTGCAGGTTACGGCTGGTTTCAATCATTTCTGGGCTTTATCCCCGGTTCGATTGGTGAAACATCTACTTTAGCGATACTGATTGGTGCAGTATTTTTGCTATATACACGTATTGCTTCTTATAGAATCATGGGCGGTGTTTTAGCAGGTATGGTGGCAACTTCAGTTATGTTTAACATAATTGGTAGTGATACTAACCCTATGTTTGCATTTCCTTTCTACTGGCATTTAACAGTAGGTGGTTTTGCTTTCGGTATGGTTTATATGGCAACTGATCCAGTTGGTGCTGCAATGACTGATACCGGTCGTTGGATTTTTGGTGCATTGATTGGTGTGATGGTGGTATTGGTGCGTGTGGTCAATCCTGCCTTCCCAGAAGGTATGATGTTGTCGATATTATTTGCCAATATGTTTGCCCCTGTTATTGATTATTTTGTCGTTCAGGCAAATATTAAGAGAAGGATGAATCGTCATGTCTAATGGAAATTTACAAGAACGCTTAGATAAGTGCGAGCATTATCAAAAATTTAATGCTTATAAAGAGAAAATTTTAGCGCTAGGTAATGACAGCCTAGAAAAAACAATTGCAGTTGCGCTTTCACTTTGTTTTGTTTGTGCGATTTTGGTTTCCTTTGCAGCGGTTGCTTTAAGACCGTTACAAATTGAAAACAAAGCGATGGATATGAAGAAGAATATTCTTGATGTGGCTGGCTTGTTAAAAGACGGCACGGATATTCATCAAGCATTTGCTGAGCAAATTGAAGAAAAGCTAGTTGATATTGAAACAGGTGACTATGTTGAAGACATGAATCCTGTTTCATACGATCAACGTAAAGCGGCAAAAGATCCGGCGCAAAATATCATTATTGATTCGGCTGATGACATAGCAAGTATTAAGCGTAAAGCTAAAATTGCTAAAGTCTATTTAGTTAAAAGCGGTGATGCGATTGAATCTATCATCTTACCTATGCATGGTTATGGCCTATGGTCGACTATGTATGGTTTCCTGGCTTTAGAAGCTGATGGTCAAACCGTTAAAAGTATAAACTTTTATGACCAGGCTGAAACACCGGGGTTAGGTGGCGAAGTTGTGAATCCTAACTGGCGTGCATTATGGCAAGGTAAGAAAGTTTATGATGAAGCAGGTGTACCGCAACTTAGATTAATCAAAGGCGTTGTTGATACTGCAAAAGCAGGGTCTGAATACAATGTTGATGGTTTGGCAGGTGCTACGTTGACCAGTAATGGTGTGACTAACCTGGTTAAGTACTGGATGAGTAAACAAGGTTTTGCGACTTACTTAGAAAAAGTCAGAACTAAAGGGGAGGGCTAATTATGAGTGCAGTTATGAGTAATGAGACTAAAAAAATATTGACCGAACCATTAGTCAATAATAACCCGATTACTTTACAGGTATTGGGAATATGTTCGGCATTGGCGGTTACCTCGCAAATGTCTACATCATTAATTATGGCGATTGCTTTAACCTCGGTTACAGCATGTTCTAGTGCTGCGATTAGTTCGATAAGAAACCATATTCCTGGCAGTATCCGTATTATTGTGCAAATGACAATTATTGCCTCTTTGGTAATTGTTGTTGATCAAATATTGAAAGCATTTGCTTACGAAATTAGTAAACAACTTTCTGTATTTGTTGGCTTAATTATCACAAACTGTATCGTAATGGGTCGCGCAGAAGCTT
>DAOWHF010000350.1:0-2814 GCA_030641565.1 Methylomarinum sp. | reverse complement strand
TATCTTTTAAAATAATATTGGAGCTTTTGGGTAAATGCCAGGTCATGACGCCCCAGTTACCAATTCTGCTCAAAATAATAGCCACAATTAAGGGGCCTCCGGCAAGACCTAGCTTAATTGCCGATGGAATCCCAGGAATAAAGAAAGGCCAACTGCCTAAAACGACCCCTAAAGTGATACCAATGAAGATAGGTACAATTTGCGGGTGACTGAGCTTTTCTAAAGAGTTACCTAGCACTTTTTCAACTTGAGCTAATGATTCTTTGCTACCAACAACATGAAGTTCATCACCAAAATGGATGTGCATTGAACTTGTTGGTGTTAATTCTACTTCTGGTCGTTGTATTCTGGGAATTGTTACGCCATAAAAAGTACGTAGTTCTCCCACTGTTTTTCTTATTGCTTCTTTATTAGTGACAACAAAGCGCTTGCTATAGAGATTGGCGGATATGTCTTTTAGGTTAAATTCAGACTCTGGGCCGATAAGGATTTTTAGTTCTTCCAGTTTCGCTTTCTCGCCCACCAGACGAATACTATCACCTGTTTTTAACTGGGTTAGATTGTTGACTATTTGCACCTCTCCTTGATGAAGAATGCGAGTAGCTACGACTTCCATTGATTCAAAAAAGTGAATTTCATCTATGGTCAAGCCATCCAGGTTAGTATTTTCTATTTTTAGGTCTATCCATACAGGGCGGTTAGCCAGTTTTTTTTGAGATTTGGAAAATGATATATCTTCTGACTCAATACTCACTTTGAACAAATATTTAGTCAGTAGCATCGTTACAATAATACCCACTATGCCAAATGGATAAGCCACGGCATAACCCAGTCCAGGGTGTTTTAATGTTTCTCCATCAATTGATGGCATGCCGCCCAATATCTCTTGAGCCGCCGCTAATGAAGGCGTATTTGTCGTTGCCCCGGAAAATAACCCAACAGCAACAGGGATTTTAATGTCGCCGAAATAACTAATAGCAACCGTGATAATGGCCCCCAGAATAACAATACTTGCAGCCATAAGATTCAGTCTAATTCCATTTTGTAAAAATGAATTAACAAAACCGGGGCCAACTTGCAATCCAATGGCATAAACAAACAGAATAAGACCAAATTCACGCAAAAAATGCATAATATGGGGATCTATCGTAATTCCAAAATGGCCAAAAGCCAGACCTGAAAACAAAACCCCCGCAATACCTAGTTTGATTTTGAAAAAAGGGATTTCACCAAATGCAAGGCCAAAAGAAATGACTAGGCTGATTATGAGTAAAGTATGCGCCACCGATTGCTCGGTAAGCAGATTGATAAACCAATTCATTGGGTTTTGTAGAGTAAATAATAAAAAAAAGTCGAGTTTAGCACGCTTATATTGAAATTATATATCTAAATACTAACAGCTAAAGAAAGGTGTTTTTATGACTAAAAATATCGTATGTATTGTTTAATATTTTTGCAGGATCTATCGGTTTGTCTCATTTTGTAATTTTTTGTTGCTGGAGCTGAAAGTTTGTTATTACCAGGGATATAGGTTAACCCCCTCAATATGATGTAGAAGTTACGCATTGACAGGCAATGTTAAACTATGAATATTAAAAACACCTAAGCCACTGGAAGGCCAATCTTTGATAAGAGAAAAAAACCATCCATCCATAGCCCGTTGCACATATACCAATGTATATAGGCTTTCTATTAAGTGAATAAAAACAGGCAAGTTGCTGTCGATTGGGAGAAGTTATGTCACTACGCATGATAGTCTAAACAGATTTTTGAACAGGGAATCCTATAGCGGACGTGATTTATAAAATGAAGCCAGTTCCCTTGAACTTATAGGGCCGCACCTTGAGTGTGAACGATAGCGTACTTGATAACCCCTACAGTCAATATATGGCGCTTGTCAGTCATTTTTGGTCAGGCAAGACCATTTAGTCTCCGTGGAAAAAGGTTCATGGCTTCAGGTTCAACAACTGGAAATACCAGAGAATGGGTTAAAGGTCTGGCTGAAAAGCTTTGGCTATGTAAAATCATTTCGGATGAAGTTAAAAGACTAGCTTCGCCATTATATCAGAGCACTCCCCAGTGAAGAGAAACCCCTGACTTTTGATGGAAAAGCGTTTATCGAACAACATGATAGGCATTGATAGATTGAGTAATATCACCGTGCGATTAAGCAAGTATGTAACATTGAACGATTTCAAGTCCGAAGTAAAGGAACTATAAAGAATCATCTTTTTGCTGCAATTTGTGGATTCGTCCAATTACAGAAACTCAGTTTTGCAGAGGTAATTAATAACAGCTATAGCTTGCAACGGAATTTGTTCAAAGATGTGATCGCTTCGTTTATCGGGACTTTTATGCCAAATATGGCTCATTTGAATCCAGAATTTCAGCCTCTCGTCAATGCGTAACTTATAATTTAGTCGATGAGAGAATCAGTCATGATAGGGCAGTATTAGAGCTACAAATACTTAACAAACGGCAAAAAGGCGGCTGGTTTAAAATAGATAAAAGGCTCAAGACATAATAACGGATGGAATTACTTTGATAAATATAGGATGGGCAAAACGACAGTGTGTCCATCTGTGTGATTGATGCGCTAGTGTGCTAAAGTTTTACCTCAATTTCGTAATTACTAAGTTTATTAGGTTTAATGCTACATTTAATTTCCCAATCATTCATTGATTTATCTCTCTTGCAGCGTATTGATAGTGGCGATGACGTTGTTTTTCTTGAGAATGCTGTTTTTTGTCTTAATAAAGGCGGTCTTTTAAGTACTGAGTTAATAGTATTGCTTAAAAATAATGTTTTCTTGTA
>DAOWHF010000054.1:0-5656 GCA_030641565.1 Methylomarinum sp. | reverse complement strand
TAGTGTTTGTTATTTTCATCTAAATCCAGCTGACGCTGGTTAAATTTAAAGGCATTAATCCCGCCCGGGTTAACAACTTTAATCCCCACACCTTGAGCTGAACGTAGTGTCCATGCGACATAATCATTAATCGCTTGTTGATCCTTGTTTGCAGCCATCATGCGTAAAAAGTAATCATCACTTCCCAGCATTACATAGCCACCTTTATCAAGCATAGGTACATCACCCATTTCCATGTGGGCTTGTCTAGCATTGATAGGTAAAACAGCGGGTTCAAATGCCGCGGTATAACCCATTTCAGCATAACGATAACCCGTAGTGAAAGTACTCGGCATGGCATGGCCAGTGCCTGCACGCTTAATATCAGTATGCGCAACTGGATCAATCCGATGATTTTCAGGCATTAGCATTCTTGCGATATTGCCTTTACCACCACCAATATGGGTGTGTAAATCAATCGCACCCGCCATGACTACTTTACCGCTGATATTGTATTCTTTATCTGGCTCAACATTTCTGGGCTTGGCAACAATACGGCCATCCTTAATATAAATATCTTTTTTCTTGCCATTAACCTTGTTTGCAGGATCGTAGACTATACCGCCTGTTAATTTTGTTAACATGTTATACCACCAATGCTTGTTCAATCGCCGTTAGCACTTCTGCTGTACTCGGCAAACCTGAATCTCTTAATTTTTTTAAACGTATCGCGACCACATTATCTAATCGATAAGTATGACCCGAATGATCTATTCCAGGTGTTCCAACCGGAATAAAGACTTCTGGCTCTTCTTCAAATACCATGCCCGAACGAGCAACTACAACCGTCGGTATTTGACCACCATGTGGAGGTACTGCACTTGAATTAAAAGCTTGCACCCATAAGAAAACATCCACTTCGCCATTATCAAACATTTGATTAATGTCGTATAAGAAAGGATCGTATTCAGGAAAGTCACTGGAAAAACGCATTCTGGCAGGATAGCCCGTTTGCCAACCACAAACCTGGTTCGCGGTTTGGTCTCCTTCTTTACCACCTAAAGGAAAACCAGAACACCTGACGCCTGAAGCATTAACATCTTTAACTAATTCACAAATAGTTTGTACTGTCAGTTCAGCTTGAGAAAAATTCAAAGCACCTGCTGCCCAAGTAACTACTCCATAGTTTGCTGCTTTTAATTTATCGGCAATCTCTTGAAGGTCTGCGACAGCCAATCCAGCGACTTGTTCTGCCGACACCGGATGACCTTTAATTAATGCTCTTAATACTGCAACCACTTCGGGTAAATCGGCATCAGCACACTCTAAAACCTGAGCTTTCGTTTTATTTGGTGATGTTGAAGCGTTTCCTGAGGGTGATTTACCAATATAAATCACTTCACGTGCACTAGTATCATCCAAAAACATGGATTCTTTATTCCACAAATAACGCTCATAAAAACGAGGAGAAAACACTTCAAGATCGCAACCGATAACAATGAACAAATCACAACGGTTTTTAAGCTCAGCCAAGGTGGTATTCATCCAGCCTGAGTCCTGTAGCGCTAAAAAGTTACGTTTAGCAGCAGTAAAATTCATGTTATCAACCACTGCGCCATTGCGGTCTGCTAATTCCATTAAAGCCCGCATACCATTTACATCCGTAGCACAACCACCAATAACAGGCTGATTAGATTTTTTTAAGATTTTAGCCGCTCGGTTAATAGCCACTTTAAGTGACACTTCTTTACCATCAACACGGGCCTTAGTATCTGTTATTGCTTGCTCAAATGCTGGCGTATTAACCGCGCACCCATTTTCAATGACTTTTATTGCTACACCGTCAACCTGAATGGTTAAATCATCTGAGCCTATACCGCAAAAAGGACTGGGTACTTCAGTTATTTTTGTCACTGGCTTTACCTCTGTGGTTAATCTTTAAGTCTTTATACACATCATGTTAATGACTCTATGCTATTAATATCTAAAACCGGAGTGCATCATGATTTTATTACAGCTAGAATAGCATTTTTAATGCCGTAATTCCACGCCAGACAAAGTTTAGAAATGAATATAGCTCTATTAGTTTAAATAGCGGTTCATTATTTGACTAAAACACCCTATATTTAAAGAATTTTCAATAAAATCCATTTTTCTATCGTATAAAGATGTTTCAACACCCAAAGTTTTTCACTTCTACTGGGTATACATCAGTCACATTAGCAAAAAAAGCCTGGTTACCAAAGCCAATCAAAAAAACAGAAACGAAAATGATAAGCCGTGTGCTACTCATTTCATTAATAAAAAAATAGTTTTTCATTTGGTTCCAAGCATGTAAAGTTATATAACATTATATTCAAAAAAATATATAAACATTATTAATGTCTATGTTAAACATAATCCCCCCAACTCATCATGTTTGATCAAGTACTACCAAAATCAAATCTTTCAATTAGAGACAACCTTAAATGGCTCTATATTCTTAGAAATCTAATTATTCTTTCTGAATCATTTCTTGTTTTAATTTCAAGTTATGGGCTAAAGATTAACTTACCTCAGGAAAAACTTTGGTCGGTTATTTTTTCAATCGCTATAGTCAACTTGTACACATGGATGCGATTACAAACGGACGAGCCCGTTAGTGAATTAGAAATTTTTTCCCAACTTTCAATCGATGTATTTGCACTGGCTTCGTTACTTTACTTAACTGGGGGCGCATCAAACCCCATTATCTGGGTATTTTTGCTACCTCTAATCCTAACAGCCATCATGTTACCTCAAGCATACGCGTGGAATATGGTCATATTGACCTGTTGCACCTATACTGTACTCATTGGCTATAACATCCCTTTGCCTGCTATCGAACCCCACCTTCCCGACGCCAATTTAGTCGGCGAGGATATGCAACATTATCTACATAGCATTAAAGATCAACATTACTTTAATCTGCATATTTTTGGTATGTGGTTTGGATTTGTATTTAGCGCGGGCTTAGTCGCATTTTTTGTTGTGGAGCTATCAAAAACACTAAAAGAACGCGAACGTAGTCTTGCCGATGCCAGAGAAAATGCTTTACGTGATGAACGTGTTGTTTCTTTAGGCACCTTAGCCGCTAGTGCAGCTCATGATATGGGGACACCACTAGGAACAATGGCCATTTTAGCGCATGAACTGGAGCTGGATTATCCAGAACACCGAATACCTGATTTACACTTAAAAATGAAAATCATGAATCAACAAATCAGTCGTTGTAAAGAAGCGCTTTCAGTGCTTTCTGCCTCCGCGGGTGAAATGCGTGCAGAATCGGGCAATCCTATGTTACTTATAGACTATCTAGATGAAGTGTTAAATCAGTGGCGAGCACATAATACCACCAGTAAAATCAATTTAAACATAACCCCTAATATGGAGGTTAATGCTATTATTATTGCCGAAAGAACCCTGACACATTCCATTATTAACATTTTAAATAATGCCGCTGAAGCATCACCTATCGACAAAGGCATTGATTTTATTGCCCAATGGGACGAGCAACAATTAAACCTAAAAATCAGAGACTTTGGCCTAGGGTTCCCGCCTGAAATCGTTGAATTTGCAGGTAAACAGCCTGTTATCAGTAGCAAACAGGGATTAGGAGTCGGACTCTTTTTAACTTACTCTACAATTAGACGATTAGGCGGTAAAATAGAATTCATTAACATGGAATCAGGGGGTGCTTGCGTTGAAATCACCCTGCCTTTATTAATTACCGAGACAAACAATGACTACGACGGAAATGGACAAGCCGAATCTGCTATTAGTTGATGACGATGAAACCTTTTGTTCTGTACTTAAACCTGCACTGGAAAAAAGAAATTTTCAGGTATCAGTTGCTAACGACATAAAACAAGGCATTGCTTTAGCAGAAAAAACTGAACCTGAATATGCCGTGATTGATTTACGTATCGGGCATGACTCTGGCTTAGAAATGGTTAAAAAACTCATTTCATTAGATGATAATACTCAAATCATCATGCTAACGGGGTTTGCTAGCATTGCGACAGCAGTTGAGGCAATTAAACTAGGTGCTATCCATTACCTTACCAAGCCAGCAAATGCGGATGAGATCGTTAATGCCTTATACAAAAACAAAGGTGACTCATCGGTAGAAATCAATCAGAATCCATTATCTGTCAAACGTCTAGAATGGGAACATTTACAAAAAGTATTGATGCAGCATGATGGTAATATTTCTGCGGCAGCACGGGCATTGAACATGCACAGACGGACATTACAAAGAAAGCTGGATAAGCGACCTGTTAAAGAATAAGCCTGACCCAGGCACTATGGAGATTCAACTATAAGTTTCAACGGCTACATTACTGTAATAATTACCCAATCAGCTACATACACTGGCTGTTTGCATGGTAGTCACCTTTCAGACTACTGGAATTGCCAGATTTAATCTTGGCGCACCAGAGGACACAGAGAAAAGAAACTCCATGGCCTCGGTGTAATGCTTTTAATTAAGTATGACCACAGTACCGAGACAATAGATCAATCCTTTAGCAAGAACTCTCACTAGAGAGGAACGCAGCTACATGTTTGCTTTAAGTGCTTTTTTCGCCTCGTCCCACAAAGCATCAAGCTCTGCTAGCTCACACTCTCGCAATTCACGCCCCGACACTTCAACTTGTTGTTCAATATAATTAAAGCGTTTAGTAAATTTTTGAGTCGCTTGTTTAAGTGCTATTTCTGGTTTTACTTTTAAATGTCTTGCTAAATTAACCGCTACCAGCAACAAATCACCCACCTCTTCCTGAATATGATCCTGATCGCCTGATTGCCAAGCCTCTTTAATCTCATCAAGCTCTTCTATCACTTTATCAAAAACAGGTTCGACTTCAGGCCAATCAAAGCCGTGACTTGCCGCTTTATCTTGAATCTTTTCACATTGAACCAATGCAGGCAGGTTAATAGCCACACCTGCCAAGACACTTTCATTTTCAATCGATTTGTTTTTAGCTTTTCTTTCAGCGACTTTTGCTTCATCCCAGGCTTTTTGTCGCTCTTCATCATTGCGATAAGTCACATTATCAAATACATGCGGATGTCTGCTAATCAACTTATCAGTAATGGCTTCAGCCACTTGTTCAAAATTAAATAAGCCCTGTTCTTGCGCAATCTGAGAATGAAATACTACCTGCAATAACAGATCACCTAACTCTGTCCGTAAATCATCCAAATCATTACGTTCAATGGCATCGGCAACCTCATAGGCTTCTTCAATGGTATAAGGAATCAGACTGGAAAAGTCTTGTTTTAAATCCCAGGGACAACCTTTTTCCGGGTGACGCAAATGCGCCATGATAGAGAGTAATTTTTCTGTATTTTTTAAATTCAAAATATAAAGTGTAAAGATTCTGCAACCCTTTTCTCACACAAAGCTCACCAAGACACAACGGAAAAGCACAATGTCCCTTCTTCGTGTCTCCGTGGCTTTGTATGATTATCGCCTTAGACTATAAAGAGCTACCAAAGCTATCAAAATAACGTATTTTAAATGCTTCCATTGTAAAGCTATGGTTTTGCGTACCATTGTGCTCCATTTTTATTGCGCCTAATAATGATGCAATACGTCCAGTGGTTTCCCAATCGTACTCATTCATAATGCCGTACAATAAACCGGCACGATATG
>DAOWHF010000259.1:0-5445 GCA_030641565.1 Methylomarinum sp. | reverse complement strand
TTAAAAAATTGCCGTATTACCAATGCAGTAAAATGCTTACCACCTCAAAATAAACCGACCGGCCCAGAAATAAATCAATGTAATCATTTTTTAGCTGAAGAAATAAAAATGTTACCTGATAATGCGGTAATTATGGTGTTAGGTAGTATTGCGCATCAGTCGGTTTTAAAAGCTTATGGGTTAAAGCTAAGTACGGCTAAATTTGGTCATAATAAAACTTATGCTTTACCGGATGGAAAAATATTAGTGAGTTCTTATCATTGCAGTCGTTATAATTTGCAAACTAAACGATTAAACAGTGAAATGTTTGCTGATGTTTTTGAAACGATTAGGTCGTTAATTAAATGATTTTGGCAATCAATTTAAGTCGGAATATTGAAAAAGCTAACTTATACAAAGGGTACAAAGATACGGAGAAGAGCAGAAGGCACTCGTTTCTTTCTTTGCGTCTTTGTGGGCTTTGTGTGAGAAAAGATTACTCTTTTGTATGTTTATGTATCTTGGCGTGATAAATGTTTTGTTATGACAAATTTAGATTTTGATATTAAGGATTTTATAAAGAACCTGACTAAACGCCCAGGCATTTATAAAATGCTGAATCATAAGGGCGAGATTATTTATATTGGAAAAGCCAAAAATCTAAAAAATCGAGTTTCCAGTTACTTCAGGGGAAGTACGGCATCGCCAAAGCAACAGGCGATGGTGGTTAAAATTGTTTCTATAGAAATAACGGTAACGCATACAGAGGGTGAAGCGTTATTGCTGGAAAGTCAGCAAATAAAGCGCTATAAACCACGTTATAACATCTGCCTTCGGGATGATAAGTCCTATCCATATCTGTTTATCTCTAGTTATCACGACTACCCACAAATTACTTTGCATCGTGGTGCTAAGAAGAAGCGAGGAAGGTATTTTGGGCCTTATCCCAGCGCGGGTGCAGTTAAAGAAACCTTAAAGTTATTACAAAAGATATTTCCGGTTAGGCAGTGTGATGACTCTTATTACAATAATCGTAGTCGTCCTTGTTTGCAGTATCAAATAGAACGCTGTACTGCACCATGTGTAGGTTTAATTGATAAGGCAAGTTATGCTGAAGATTTAAATAATACGATTTTGTTTCTGGAAGGCAAAGGGAATTTATTAATAGATCAATTGATAGATAAAATGGAGGCGGCTTCTAAGAATCTTGAGTTTGAACGGGCTGTTGTTTTTCGTGATCAGATTACACGGCTAAGAACGGTATTAGAAAAACATTTTGTACATGGGGAAAAGGGGGATGTAGATATTATCGCCTGTGAAACCAAAGCGGGTGTTGCCTGCGTGCAAGTTTTTTTTATTCGTAATGGCCAAAACTTAGGTAACAAGCTTTTTTTTCCTAAAATAACCGATGATTACACGCCGGCAAATGTGTTACAGGCATTTATTTCTCAATATTACTTAGAAAGGCAAGCGCCTTATGAGTTAATAGTCAGTCATTTAATGGATGAAAGTGCATTGTTAAGCGAAGTTTTGGCTAAGCAGGTTAATCACTCGGTGACTATCTCAGTCAATGTCAGGGGTGAGCGATTAAAATGGTTGCAAATGGCCAAGGTCAATGCCGAAAACTCTTTGTTAAGTAAATTATCTGATAAGCAAGGAATTTATGCGCGCTATCTAAGTTTGCAAGAAGAATTAGGCTGTAAAGAACTACCTAAAAGGCTGGAGTGTTTTGATATTAGTCATACCCAAGGTGATCAAACAGTGGCATCTTGCGTGGTATTCGATAGGGAAGGCCCTGTAAAATCTGCTTATCGTCGGTTTAATATTGAAGGTATCACACCAGGTGATGATTATGCAGCAATGTATCAAGCGGTTTATAGGCGTTTTAAGCGTCTGAAAAAAGGCGAGCATCAAGCACCAGATATCCTTTTAATTGATGGAGGAAAGGGGCAAATAAACGAAGCACAAAAGGCATTAGCAGAATTAGAGGTAAATAATGTTATGATAGTGGGTGTTTCAAAAGGACCGGACCGGAAAGCGGGTATGGAAAAGCTTATTCTGGTCGATCAGGAGCAGCCTATGGATATTACATCAGGTGCCAGTGCTTTATTATTAATTCAGCATATAAGGGATGAAGCGCATCGATTTGCAATAACAGGTCATAGGCAGCGTAGAGCAAAGGCAAAAAAAGAATCAGTCTTAGAAAGTATTACTGGTTTGGGGCCTAAAAGAAGGCAGCTTATATTAAAGCAGTTTGGAGGTTTACAAGGTGTATCTAATGCAGGGGTTGATGCGCTTGCAGGGATTGACGGCATCAGTAGACAATTAGCACAACGAATTTACGATAACTTTCATCACCAAGATGGCCATTGAATTTAATTTACCAACAAATCTGACATTATTACGTATTGCCTTAATTCCTTTATTGGCGGTTATATTTTATTCCCCGTGGGAATATGCAAATATGGTCTCTGCGCTGATATTTATATTTGCGGCATTGACAGATTGGTTAGATGGTTATTTAGCAAGAAAAATGGGTTTAGAGACGGCATTTGGTGCCTTTCTTGATCCAGTTGCAGATAAATTAATGGTTGCAATTGTTTTGGTGTTAATTGTTCAAGAGCAAGATAGTGCTGCCTTGGCGATTGCTGCAGCAGTAATTATTGGAAGGGAAATTACAATTGCATCTTTAAGAGAATGGATGGCCGAAATTGGACAACGAGCCACTGTTAAAGTCTCGTCATTAGGTAAATGGAAAACTACCGCTCAGATGTCAGCAATTACTTTGTTGCTATATAGAGATGACTTGCTCGGTTTACCTATTAATTTAATGGGGTATTGGTTGCTGTATATAGCGGCTATTTTGACTTTATGGTCAATGGTCAACTATTTATCAGCTGCCTTTGTTGCCCTGAAAGAATAACAATAACAATAACAACAAAAGTTATAAGAAAGTGACAATGGATAAGGAAAATACAACGACTGCAAAAAAAGCTGTCACACAGGATGAAATATTACTAGCTTCATTGAAATTATTTTCAGAAAAAGGCTATTTTAATACCTCATTAACCGATATTAAAGACGCTGTTGGTATAAAAACAACCAGCGGTATCTATCAGCATTTTAAGAATAAACAAGCGATTGCTGAAGTTTTGTATGGCAATATTCTTGATAGCTTGAATATTTCCATTGATGATATTCGTCGTAGAAATAGAAAGGCCTCTGAGCAATTAAGAGAGGTGGTTGACTTGTTATTTAAATTAACTGACGATGCGCCAGAAGTGATTCAATTTCTTTTGTTTGTAAATATTAAAGAAATATTGCCAGAGCAAAAAGCTCTATTAGAAACTGCGCCTTTTAACAAGATAAATCGAATCATACACAATGGTATTAAAGAGGGTGAAATTCGCCCAATTGATTCATTAGTCGCTTATAGTTATTTCTTTGGGGTGATTAAACATACATTAGGATTAGTGCTTTCTGGTGGTTTATCCAAACATGCCGATAGTTACCAATCCCAGGCATGGTTAGCTGCATGGGGAAGTATTGCTAAAAAGTAAGTAACTAATACAACTCTGTAGAGCGGGCTTCAGTCCGCTTGAGCTGATACATGTGTGATTAGCAAGTCCTAGTTAAGGCTTGCACTATTCTGCAGTGTTTTTAAGTCAGTGATGATTTGTTGACTATGCTGGGCGGGTGACACTTTTCTGTAAATTTTAGCTATCTTCCCTTGTGGATCAATAATAAAACTATGCCGTTTGCAAAACTTGATAGGGCCTAGTTTAAACAGTGTTTCATACTGTTTGCTCACCGTACCCGATTCATCTGATAGTAAGGGGAAGGGGAGTTGTTGCTTAGTAATAAAGCGAGTATGACTTTCAGTGTTATCCGTATTTATCCCTAGAATTTGTGCATTCATCTCGGTAATTTCCGTATAGTCATTTCTAAATTGGCAGGCCTCTATAGTACAACCTGGGGTGTTGTCTTTAGGGTAAAAAAACAATATTAACCATTGATCGTGGTAATCAAGCAAAGTATGTTTGTTTCGGCTATTATCAGATAATGAGAAATCAGGGGCTTGTTGACCAGGTCTTAATGTAGGCATAGTAATGGGCGATGTTATTCAGTTTAAAAAGAAGAAGCTCTCAGACAAGTTTAAAGGTAATGCTTTGTGCCGCAGTAACTTGCATAAGTGGGAGATTCTAAAGGAAAAGCGCTTCGATGTGAAACAGGGAAAGTTGTTAACCGTTTTTCAATGTCTGCGCTGCAAGAAGATTAAGAGTAAATTACTCTAATGTTTAAATTTCTTTTTGCAGAACCTAAAAAGAAGTTTAGTCATTCTCACTCATTAGATGATGTGTTAGAAAAGACATATCATGAGCTGGTTGTTAAGCATCATATTCATAGTGATGCGGGTCAAATTAAGGTCTTGGGGCATTTGCAGCAATTGCTAAATGATATTTCCTCAGCCGATTACTTTGAGCAGGCATTTGACTTTCGACAGCTTATTTCCTCTTCAAATAAGAAGACCGCTGAAAGCCTGTACATCTTTGGTGATATAGGGCATGGTAAGTCCATGTTAATGGATGTGTTTTTTAAGGCCTGTCCAGTTAAATTAAAACGACGTGTTCATTTTCATGCTTTTATGCAAGAAGTTCATGATTATATACATCAGTGGCGAAAAACATCGGTTGGCGATCCTGTGCCTTCATTAGCTGAAAATATAAAACAATCCGCAGTATTGTTATGTCTTGATGAATTTCATGTGTCTGATATTGCGGATGCAATGTTATTATCTCGGCTTTTTACTCACTTATTTAAGTTGGGTGTGGTTTTTGTCTTCACCTCTAATCAACACCCTGATGCATTGTATAAAAATGGTTTGCAGAGGGAGTTGTTTTTACCTTTTATTGATTTGTTAAAACAATCTTCAGAGATCTTAGAGTTAGAGGGCAAGGAAGATTATAGGCTTTCATACTTTAAAGCGATGAAAACCACGTTTTATCTTGATACCGATGGTTCTGGAGATGAGTTCTTGCAACAACGCTTTAATGAACTGACTAATATGGGGACTGTAGAAGTTAAAACGTTAAAAGTTAAGGGTAGGGAGTTACGCTTCGATAGGGTTCATGGTGATATTTTATTTTCTTCGTTTGAGCGGTTGTGTGGCAGCGCTTTAGGTGCTGCCGATTATCTGGCGATAGCTAGTGAGTTTAATACCATTTTAATTGCTGGAATTCCACAGTTGTCAGCGGAAATAAGAGATAAAGTGCGACGATTTGTCACCTTGATCGATGCTTTGTATGAAGCGAATGTTAAATTGATTTGTGCCGCCGTAGTGCCGGTTGAAGCGCTGGTTCTTGAAGATAATAATTTTAATTTTAAGCGGACGCGTTCACGGTTGATTGAAATGCAGTCAGAAGCTTATTTTAAGCGAGCTCATTTAACAGAGTAGTGTTGATGGGC
>DAOWHF010000143.1:0-3702 GCA_030641565.1 Methylomarinum sp. | reverse complement strand
CGCTGACAGAAGGAAAGCTGTTAAATAAAGCTTTGCAAACGATGCAAGTGATTTTAAGTAAACCGCTGTTTAATGAAGCTGATTTTCAGCGTGAGAAAAATAGAACCTTGGCAGGATTGAAACATCGTGAAGAATCGCCAGGTGCTCTAGCAAACATAGCATTTTTTAAAGCACTTTATAAAGATCACCCTTATGCGCATCCAGTTGGTGGGATTATAGAAACCGTCTCTGGGTTTACAGCTAATGATTTAACTGCATTTTATAAAGAATATTATGTGGCTAGTAATGCAATGGTGGTTATTGTTGGGGATATGAGTAAGCAACAGGCAACGATAACGGCAGAAGCTTTAGTCTCTGATTTAGCCATTGGTAAACAGCCAGAGCCACTTGCAGCTGTTAGTTTGTCGTCAAAGGGTATGAGTAAACACATCAATTTTCCTTCTACACAAACGCATGTTTTAGCCGGATTGATAGGTATGCATCGTAAGGATGAAGATTACCTGGATTTATATGTAGGTAATCATATTTTAGGGGGAAGCGGGCTGGTTTCTCAATTGTTTGAGGAAGTCAGGGAAAAAAGAGGGCTTGCTTACAGTGCTTATAGCTATTTCTCGCCCATGCTTAGGAAAGGGCCTTTTACTATGGGGCTACAGACACGGAATGATCAAACAATTGAAGCCGTTAAAGTGATGCAAGACACATTGGCAAGGTTTGTTAAGCAAGGACCGACGGAAGATGCATTAATTGCCGCCAAGAAAAATATAACCGGTGGTTTTGCTATGCGTTTTGATACCAATAGCAAATTAACCCGTTATGTCTCAATGATTGGTTTTTATAAACTGCCTTTAGATTATTTGGATACCTTTCAGCAGAGAGTTGAGGCTGTTACGGTTAAGTCTATAAAAGATGCCTTTAAACGCAGAGTGAAACCAGAGTTTATTCATACAATTACTGTGGGTGGGGCCGCAGGTTAGTTGTAGAGCGGACTTTAGTCCGCCAAATGTAAGGCATGTAGGATGGGCAAAGGCTCTTTCGTGTTCATCACATTTTAAATGATGGGCACGCTATCGCTTTTCCCATCCTACATTTGTTGAGCTTATTTTTAATCAATTTTATTGAGTGTTAGCAAGGATAGAGCAGCGAGTGAAAAGTAAATTAAGAATTATTGCCGGAGACTGGCGCAGTCGGCAGCTTGTGTTTGAAGACACGCCAGGACTAAGGCCTACACCAGCAAGAGTACGTGAAACGGTATTTAACTGGCTGCAAAATGATGTGCGGGCGAATCATTGTCTGGATTTATTTGCTGGCAGTGGTGCATTAGGTTTTGAAGCGGCTTCTCGAGGCGCAAAATCTGTTGTTATGGTCGAAAACCATGCACAGGCTTGCCGATTGATTAAGGAGAATGCCGTAAAGCTATCGGCTGAACAAATTAAAATTGTTCAATCAGATGTATTTAAGTTTTTGGCTGGTGATGCCAGCCCTTTTGATCTGGTGTTTTTAGATCCACCATTTGAAAAAGGGTTAGCTCCGCAAACATGTCAATGGTTGGAAGATAAAGGTTGGCTGTCTGAAAATGCCAAAATATATGTGGAAGTGGAAAGCCGATTGCTATTAGATGATATGCCTGAAAACTGGCAGTGTCTGAAAAGTAAGAAAGCAGGTGATGTTGGCTATTATTTGTTTCAGCGCAACTAAGGCAACTGGCAAAAAATAACCCACCCATCTAGCTTGTCTTTTTGTCCGCCTTCAGCGTTACAACTTTAGTTGCATAGCTTGCTATGCGCCCTTCGTTGCGCCTTGAAGGCAAACAAACTACTGCGCAATCTGGATAGTTTATTTATTGCCAGCTGCCTAAATGTTGTTTTATGTTAAACTAATCGGTTTTTTTTGATGGGTGAAGGTCACTTGAATATTACAGCGATTTACCCTGGGACATTCGATCCTATTACTGATGGACATATAGACTTGATTGCTCGGGCATCTAAGCTTTTTCATCAGGTTATTGTTGCAGTTGCAGCCAATCCAGGTAAAACCCCCTTATTTTGTTTGGAAGAGCGTGTTGCGCTTGCTGAACAGGTGACGGCGGGTATGCCAAATGTCAGAATTATCGGGTTTAATAACTTGTTAGTTGACTGCGCAAAAGAGCGGGGGGCTAATGTGGTTTTAAGAGGTTTGCGAGCCGTATCAGATTTTGAATATGAATTTCAAATGGCAGGTATGAATCGTCGCTTATCACCGGAGCTGGAAACAATGTTTCTTACCCCGGCTGAACAATATGAATTTATTTCTTCTAGCATGATTCGGGAAATAGCAAAACTTAAAGGTGATGTCTCTAGTTTTGTTCCTAAATGTGTAGAAGAAAGACTAAAAGAGAAATTTGCTTAAGGAGTTAAGATGGCTTTAATAATTGATGAAGAATGTATCAACTGTGACGTATGTGAACCAGAGTGTCCCAATGGTGCGATTACTCAAGGTGATGAAATTTATGAGATTAATCCTGATTTATGTACAGAATGTGTAGGGCATCATGACCTACCTCAGTGTATAGAGGTATGTCCAGTAGATTGTATAGAAAAAGATGAAAAGCATGCAGAAGATCACGATACCTTGTATCAGAAATATGTAAAATTAACCCAATAGAATTAATAAAAGTAAATTTTATGGCATACCGAACTCTGTTTTATCGTTAGTGAAATTAAGTAGAGTTCTGTATTTTTCACTATAATTTTAGTATCAACTGACATATTGATACACCTGCCAAGCGTATCATTATCAGGTTGATTTTTGGTACGTTTTTTCCGCAATTATAAGAAGCACTCAGATGGGTATCAAACTGGGTGATTTAAGGTTGGTTTTTACACTTGATAAAAAAAGAGTTTTGTTCTGATGCTGATAAAGGCATAAATGATTTTCATGGTCGTCGGCTTTTTTTAAAAGGAATGGCTTGTGGTTTAGCTGTAGCTGCTACTGGGGTTCCGGGAATCTCAAATGCAGCAACAGGCTGGTTGCAGAAGCCTCGTAAGTTGGCCTTTTATAATTTACATACTGAGGAAAAGTTGGCACTTACTTATTTTGAGCAAGGGCAGTATGTTACTGGCGCAGTCCAGGAATTAAGTTATTTACTTCGAGATCATCGTTCTGGTGATGCTTATGGTATGGATCCGGAATTGTTTGATCTATTATTTGATTTGCAAAACACTCTAGGTGGAAATAAAACTTTTCAGGTGATTTCTGCTTATCGATCCCCTGCAACTAATGCAATGTTAAATAAACGGAGTAGCGGCGTTGCAAGAAAAAGCATGCATATGTTAGGTAAAGCAATTGATATACGTGTTGAGGGTGTCGATTCCAAAGTACTACAGCAAGCTTCCATTTCCTTGAAAAGAGGCGGTGTAGGGTATTATCAGCAATCTGACTTTGTGCATATTGATACCGGGAAAGTTCGATACTGGTAACTAAGGCAACTCGTAATAAATAATGCATCAACCTTACTTGTACTAAAGCATAAGAACTTCTAGAACTTCTAGAACTCTTCTAATCTTTTTATTCGTCTGCTTTGTTGCGGTTACGGTTGTATAGTTTGCTATGTGCGCTTAACCGCGCTTTGAAGATAAAAAAACGCTATCTATCTGGCGATATTCTTTTTATTGCCTTTACTCAGTTACTGGATAAAAGTGTAGAAAAATGCGCTTTTTGTCTATT
>DAOWHF010000014.1:0-4846 GCA_030641565.1 Methylomarinum sp. | reverse complement strand
TAAAGAGATGCTGTTTAATCCTAAATATGGTGCTTTAGGCATTTTTTGGATGCCATATTTGTTGTTAATTGGATTTGGTGGGGCAATCCTTGAAATAGCTGTATTGTTGTGCTTTCCGTTTGTTTTTTATTATTCATCCATACCGATGGAAGCATTGTTATTTGGCCTGTTTTTATTTGTCATTTTTGAGTTGATTACTATCATGCAGTACATACTCGTTTTGTATCTGGATAGAAATTTTCACTTGTCTTTAATTATTGCTGCTTGTTGTATGAAACCGTATCAATTATTTTTAACGTGGATTCGTTTAATTGCCCTTTATCGTGAATTTAGAAAGGAGAAAGTTACATGGTGATGTTAAACCATAGAATAGGTTTTTTATTGGTCTGTTTGTATTTGTTAAATATATCTATAGTAAATGCATCATCACCTGTTTTACTGACTTTTGATACAGAAAAAGTAAATGATGAAAAGTATTTAAAAGAACTAAATATAAAAGTACCTGCTACTTATTTCTTTTTAGGTAAATTTATTGAACAACATTTAGACTTTGTTACAGAAATTGCTAAAACAAACACGGTGGGTTCTCATGCTTATAGTCATGCAAACTTAAAAAACCTTTCACAGACAGAGCTTCATCAGGAGTTGATGTTAACTAAGATTTTGTTAGAGAAAGCAACAGGGAAATCACCTAAGTGGTTTAGAGCTCCGTTTCTTGAATATAATGAAGAGGTGTTAACTCAGCTTAAAGATCTAGGGTTTCTTTATGATAGTTCAGAGCAAGAACGCTGGACAGAACAATACACTTTAGTTGAAATGCCAGTTTCAGGAGAAGATGGAACTGATAAAATAATTTCTGATTTTGATGTGTTTGTAAGAGATGAATTATCAGATGAAGATGCTCTTAAATGGTACAAACAAAAGTATTTAGAAAGAGCCAAAACAGGTCGTCCAATGGTTTTTTTATTGCACCCATCAATTATTGGTGAGCATAAAGAAGTGTTATGGCAGTTTATTGATTTTGTTAAAGATCAAAATGGAACGTTTATTACCAGTGACCAGTGGACTGAGAGACTTGATGCTAAAACGGCAAAACGTATTGGGATTTGGATAGACTTAAGTATTGGCGAACATAAAGTAGATCAGCTTATTACAGATATTAAACGTATAGGTGTGACTGATGCTTTTTTAATGGCTAAAGATCATGAGGGCCATGCATATTATAAAGAATCAGCGGGGAGTGAAGATGAGGATCTATTTGGTCAATTCCAAAAGGAGCTACAGCAGGCAGGTATTAAAGTACACGCCTGGCTGCCCGTTCTTTTAAATCCAACCATTGCGCAAATGAACCCTAAGTGGGCAATGATTGCAGATAATGGTAGTGTTTCAATTGACTGGTTGTCTCCTTTTAACCCAGAAGTAAAATTCCTGGTTAATAATATTATCGAAAAATTACTTACGAAATATGAACTAGATGGCATACATTTAGATTATATTCGCTACCCAAGTTTAGGCTATGATTATTCAGATAATGCAGTTAATAGTTTTATTGCTCAACAAGCGGGAACTCAAATAGAAAAATCTGAATTGCTTTCAAAACATTATATGGCTTGGGTTGATTGGCGAACTCATGGAATTACTCAGTTAGTAAGCAGTATTAACCAAACGGTGGGTTATTTTAGCAACCGTAAAATAGAGCTATCAGCGGCTTTAATTGCTAATGCCGCAATTGCATATCGTACTCAAGAAAAGTATGGACAGAGTTATAGTGATTTAGCTCATCATCTCGATTTAGTTATTCCCATGGCATATTTTAAGGGAGAGCGTAGGCCTGTTGAGTGGATCTCTAAAGTTATTGCTTCAGCGCGGTATCGAATAGGAGATACTAAGTTATTAATGGGGCTTGCGGCTTACCAGCAGCCAAATAAATGGAAAATTACAAACAAAGAGTTTGAAAGTACTGTCAAATTGGCTGCAAAAGGCACGGATGGTATGGTTTTCTATAATTATCTTAATCTTTTTGGACACGGAAAAGATCAGTCCTGGGATATGAATGCTGAAAATATTCAGTTCTTATCTGATTATTTTTCTTTAAATCAAGAGTTAAATGAAGATAAATCTATTGTTTTATCAACTGAAGAAAAGAAAGCCTTTCTAGAGAGCAATTTCAATATATTCATATTAATTGGTTTGTTAGTTTTCTTGTTTTTATTGGTTTTTATTGGGTATTACCTTAGGAAAAAAGGTTTGCACGGTCAAGATGTTAGCGTATACAGTCACAAAAATGAGGATTTAAATTTATCTACAATTAATTTTGTCGAAATAGAAGAAAAGATTCAGTCTAGAAGAAATATTAATTCAACTGTTTTTACTGAAATTTCTATCATTTTGAAAGAGATCGGCCCACAACGTATATCTCGATTTAGACAGGTTTATTTACTTGAGATTTTGCTGCACAAACCACAATCAGTTAATGATTTATTGCAAAATATTTCTAGTAACGCTGATCCTTATACTAGTTTAAGGCGGATAGAAGAAGCAGGGCTACTTGGTTATTTAGAGATTGATAATAATAGTCAAGTGAGTGTTACAGAGTTAGGTGAAAAATTAATTAATCAAGGTAAAACGGATGGTTATAGTTATGCTTTAATTGATTTCCTTGATAATCGTTTAGGTGAAAACATTGTTATCAGTTGCTCTCGTTGTGATGCGAAGACGCTGGGTCACTGGTTCTGGAAGAAATTTGAATGTTCCGGGTGTCACCATAAAACAGATGTAGCAAAAGCCCCAAATATATTCATACGGAAATGAGATTTAATACTTCAATAATATTTATCACTTTATCTACAGTTTCCTTTGTTTCAAGTGCATTTGACTTGCCTTCTATGGCAACACCAGGCTCAATGTGGGGGGATGTAAGGTTTCCTTCCTCTGAACAGCGAGAGGATGAGGAAAATTTGATTTTGGAGGGGGCAATTGAACAAGGTATTGATGTACTTAAAATTTCCGAAAACACCCCCATTACTGCTTTTGTAAGCTTAAATTACACTCTGGATTCAGAAAAGTTTGATTACAATAATAAAACCAAGTTTGGTTTTGGGTTTAAGCTTCGTCACTTTGTCAGTAACAATATAGTTATCGATATAGGCGCAAAATATGAACTGGATCATCGCTTAGAATCAAATAATGATTTAGATGGTTTTCAAGGGTTCACCAATTGGTTTGGTTCATGGTCTCCTGAGCTTTGGCAATATTCTGACGATAGAGTAAGTTTTCCTTTGTCATACCCTGGTTTTACTTGGGGAGGATTAAGATACCCAGGATCTCAAGATAAAGAAGAAGAGTACGATTTAATTCTTGAAGGTGCTCTAGAGCAAGGCATTGATTGGTTTTCAGTAGAAAGTGCCATTTTTAATACGTTTTTTAAGCTTAAATATGTCGTTGATAATCAAGATCTTCCCTGGAATAACTCTGTTACTTATGGTGCCGGTAGTAAAATAAAAATCCCCATTGCCAATTCAGGCATAATCCAGTTTGGCGCTCAATTCAATCAAGACAAGCGTCTTATTAGTGGTAGGGTTGAAAATGATGTTATCTTTTTTCTGAATTGGTCTTTCTGGTGGGACCCAGGTGTGGATATTCTTGCAAAGTAAATTGCAATTGTTTAATCAGTCTTAGGCTTGATGATGCAGAATCAGTTGCAGGAGAAGCAACCCCTGGTGAAACTATCATTGATAGCACAGGGGGGGCTTATCTTAGTCTACTGCTCTAATCGAAGCAGTTGTGATAGCAAGGAATAATATTTATCGTTCCTTGATTTTAATATCTTGTAATTATCTTTGACTGGCTGCAGTAGGAGACATTTAGTCAGTTTGAAACTCTAATGGCATCAGAGCTAATCTATTATATGGCTGGAAACAGAAGCAGGATGATCAGGTTAATTCATCCGTGACTGAAGATGAAAGAGCTGAGCTTTTATTACTACGCAAGGAAGTTAAAACACTGCGTATGGAGAAAGAAATACTAAAAAAAGCCAGCGCCTTCTTCGCCAAGGAAATGAAGTAAAGTTTCTTTTTATTAAAAAAGAACGCTCTAAATTTCCCGTGAAATTTCTTTGTAACCATTTAAATGTGAGTCGATCTGCCTATTATGCTTGGCTGCATCGACCCGCTAAATTAATTGATGCGCAAGAACTGCATTTATACCGCCGATGCAAGGCTTTGTTTAATCAAAGTCGAGGCAGTTTAGGCACAAGACAGTTAGCAAATAAATTACGTGAAGAAGGCTTTACAGTAGGGCGTTATCGTACCCGTACATTAATGCGTCAATTAGGCTTAAAAGTAAAACAACGCCAAGCGTATAAAGTGACGACTCAGCGTAAACACAGTCATAGAGTTGCTGATAATAAACTTAATCAGCAATTTAACCCAAGTACAGCAAATTTAGTATGGGCAGGTGACGTAACGTACCTGAGAACAAATCAAGGCTGGATGTATTTGGCGATTGTGATGGATTTATATTCGAGACGAATTATTGGTTGGAGTATCCATAAACGTATGACCGTTGCATTGGTAGAGCGAGCTATGAAAATGGCGATTAACCTGAGAAAGCCAATGCCAGGCGCAGGACTACTGTTTCATAGTGATAGAGGATCACAATACACCAGTGAGCATTTTGGCAACCTGTTAAAGCAGCACCAAATAACACCCTCGATGAGTAGTGTTGGTGCCTGTTTAGATAATGCCGTTGTGGAACGGTTATTTGGCAGTTTAAAACATGAGTGGCTATTAAAAGTGATTCACTTAACCCGTGAATCCATGAAGTTAGATGTTGAGGCTTATATACG
>DAOWHF010000002.1:0-6724 GCA_030641565.1 Methylomarinum sp. | reverse complement strand
TTTTTCTAATGAATGTTTTAAATGATGAGGTAAAATTAAAAAGGCTTCTACTAATGAAATACTGATAACAGAAATTAATACCAGAGGGATGTTTTTTAAATTTTGCCCGATATCACCACTGAGATAAAGCAAGCCGACAAAAATACACAGTGTGGTGATAAAGGATGATAAAACACCTCGTGCAACAGCTTGTGTACCATCAATAGCAGCATTAACAGGCGATTTACCCAAGCTGATTTGGTGGCCAATACTCTCACTGATCACAATGGCATCATCCATTAAAATACCTAGAGAAAGTAATAGGGCGACCATTGAAAGCATGTTAATACTAACCCCCCACTGAGCCAGCAAATAGGTACTGGCTAGAAAGGAAACGGGCAAGCCCATAATCACCCAAAAAGCATATCGTCTACCAAAAAACAACCACATGACGCCAAATACCAGGATTAAACCTTGCCATGCATTGCTTATCAGTAATTGGATTCGGCTTTTTATATTGCTGGTAAAGTCCTGGGTTAAATCAAATCCCACTTCAGCGGGTAATAGTTGGCGTTGTTTTTCGATAAATAGCTCAACAGCCTCTAAGATTCTTAAACTATCATCACGCGAGTTTTTTCTGATTTTTAAAAAGGCAGCGGGTTTGCCATTAAAAACAATGTTGTCTGAAGTTTCATCAAACTGATCAACAATGGTGGCAATATCAGATAAGCGAATTTCAGTACCTTGTTGACTGCTGAGTACGGCAAGTTCTCCTAATTCTTCAACTGAGCGGGCTTCATCATTAAAGCGAATCTGGTAATCTCTGGATGTAGTGTTAATTTCTCCAGCGGGTAAGTCTATATCTTGACGGCCAATAATGGTTGCAATATCTTGCAGACTGACACCATATTGGCGTAAATTCGCTTGAGATATTTGAATTTGAAACTGGCGTTTAGCAAAGCCTTCAATTTCGACTAAAGGAATGCCTGGGTCGAGTAGCATTTTTGTTTTGATTTTTTCAGCTAGGTCTTTTAATTCCTGTCTCTTAATATCAGCCGTCAAAGCAACCGTTACAACATCCTGAGTACGACCGACTTCGCTGATAACCGGTTCTTCAGATTCAGTGGGAAAGCTGTCAATTTCATCAATCGCACTGTTAATATCATCCATAAAGACCAGAAAATCACCGGCCTCAAACATCTTAACAATAGCAACCGCGTATGAATGTTGTGCCTGACAACTGATTTCTTCAATAAAGCTGATACCTTCTATTGCATCCTCTAAAGGTAAACAAATTTTTTCTTCAATATCATTGGGTGTTGCACCTGGATAGACGATTTTAACTTCAACTTCATATTTCTTTATTTCTGGTAGTGTTTCCCGTTTAAGTGAGGGCAGGGTGGTGAAACCGATAAATAATAGCAGCAGCATTAATAAGTTAGCTGCGGTGGGGTGTACAGTAAAAAAGCGAATCATTGCTTGGCCTCTTGTTGCACCCAGTCACTAATGGTTTGTTCACTGCGCTTATCCTCGGTCACTCTCAGTGACATTCCAGGAATTGCTGGAAACAGGTCAGAAACAATAACCTTTTCATCAAGATTTAAACCCTCTTCAAACAAAGCCATATTGCCTTGTACCAGACTGGGTTTAATGACTCTACGTTCCAGTTTATTTTCTTTATTAACAATAAATAATTCACCCTCATGTATCGCATCCCGGGGAATAACAAAGAATTTCTTGGCCCTGCCTTTTATAGTAATTTCTGTGTACATACCATCAAGCAGTGGGGGTTTGATTCCGGGGACTATTTGGGTATTAGGTTTGTCTACACTGATAAATAAACCGAGGGTCCGGGTTTTGGGATCAATCGTACTACTGATGCGTTCTACCTTGGCTAGCCAACTCGCGTTGAGATTTTCACTCAGTCTGACCCTGGCGGATAAGCCCAAGTCGGTAAACAATTCGCTAGAAAAACCACTTTGAAAGGCCTGTCTGATTAAGTCTTGTTCAAGCTGAAAATCTTTAGCTAGCATGCGAAATTGCAAAAAAGGAAATTGCGCGTTGATTAATACTTTATCGGTGGTTTGCGCGCTAAATAATAAACTGCCCTGGCTGATATATTGATTGTTTTCTACATTTAGTCTGGAAATTCTGGCATTAAAGGGCAGGGTAATCGTAGTTCTTTCCAGATTACGTTGTCGACTGGATGCAGCCGCTTTTGTACTGTCCAGGTTTGCTTCCAGACTACGTTGTTGCTGGGGTAACGTTTTTAGTCGACTATTAAGATTTTGTACTTCCTGTTGCAGTTTTAGCACATCGGACTGTTTGGCATCTGCATTAGATTGTGAAACCAGATTTTTTTCTAACAGTTCTTTTATACGACTGTATTCATTTTCTGCCAATTTCAATTTGGCTTTGACCAAATTTAACTCAATACGGGTATTCTGGATATTAACTTTAATTTCATTAAGTTTGGCAAGATTATATTTCGAACTGGCTTGGGCCTGTTTTAAAGAGGATTGATAGTCGTCCTCTTCAATACGTATCACTACGGTATCTTTAGGAAAAACGGCTCCCTCTTTTAATTGTGGATGCAGAAAAATAATTTTTCCGGAAACTTCTGATTTGGCTTCAAACAAGATATCAGGTTTTACCACACCAAAGCCTTTGATAGCAGGCCTGACAGAATATTGTTTAACATCTATTACATTAACAGAACTAATAAAGTCTTTTTGAGCTTCATGCTGCATGGAAGGACGAGTTTTTACAATGATTACAGCTAATAAGATACAAGCAATTAGAACAATAGGTAGTGCTTTACGTTGGGTTAACCAAGCTGGGGTCATTTGATAAGCCTTTAGTTATGTTTGAATAGTAGTCTGGTAACTCGTAATAAATAATCCCTCATTAATTGTGGTCTATGTTGCGTCTTGAAGATAAATAATAGAGGGGTTATTTGTTGCTCACTTCCTTGTAGAGTTACCAAAAGCTGTTGCCGAGAGGATTGGGTGAGGGGTAACAGAATAGTTAGGCAATTTATAAAGGTTTATGTTTTGAAATATAAAAGAATAAGCAAAATACCAGTAAAGCAGGTAAGAAAAATCGAGTGAGCAACCATTTCCAGTTTGGTACTTGTGTTACAAATCCCCACAAACGATCATTGCTCTTATTGCTGAATTCATTGGGTAAAAAACACAGTGTATATGTGTGAAAGTCGCTATCAAAAACATAGCATCTTGCCCTTTCTTTTATATAGCCTTCACTATATGTTTTATTAATTGAATTGTCTTTATATATAGACGTCAGTACTTGATAACCCACTTTTAGTTTTGTACTTTTGTTTGTGATATTTTTTTTAAATTTAAAATTGTAATTGTCACCCGCTTGTATTACAGAGTATTGATAATTTTCTTCGCCAATAGATATTTCAAACTCGCTATTGTCTGCACTAATGGTTGAGCTATAGATAGCAGTAATTGCAAACAAAATACAATAAAATGAACTTAAACCTTTAGATTTATTTGCGTACATATTGATATCTCATTAAGGTGTTATTAGTATTCATAAATATACTAATAAGTCATTGGTAATGAATAAAAGTTCAATAGCTATTAGTTATATTGACTGATAATGTAGCGGACTGAAGTTTGCTCTACAAAAATACAACCGTCATTATAAAATTGATGGCGTATTAGTATTAATCAGTTGCATCAACTGAGTACTAAGTGAGTTAAAATCATAACCAGACTTAGTTTTCATTAAGCCTTTATTGAACATCATAGATCCCATAACAATCAGGATGATGCCTGAGGCTTGGAGAAATCGGTGAGTCATCTTGTCTGAAAGTAAATGGGTCGCCATTCCAAAACTGAGTAATGCGGGTAATGTCCCTAGCCCAAATGCAGCTAAAAATTTAGCACCTTCAATGGGGTCACCATTACCTGCTGCCATAATATACATCGCTTGTAAAGGACCGCAACCCAATAGGAATCCAGAAAAAAAGCCAATAAAAAAAGGGCTGCGTGCAGTACGACGTTTGTTCATTGCATATCGAGTTATCGCTATCGGTTGTTTTATACGTACCCATTTTAATATAGCGAATAAATTCAACATATTCATGCCAAATAAAATCAAAAATAGCCCAGCTAATAAAATACTGATACCGCTGATAAACGGGGTAATACTGACTACCGAACCAATAAAACCAAAGATTGCGCCAAACATGGTATAAGAAAGAATTTTTCCTACACCATAAAGCACATGGGACAAATAGGGGGAATTGCCTTGCTCTGTATCTTTAACGGTATAGCCAATAACAAAGCTGCCACACATGCCGATACAATGTAGGCCGGTAATTAAGCCAACGATAAAAACCATGCCATAACTAAGCTGAGAACTAATATCGGGCGCATTAAATTGGTACCATAGTTTCCGCGAAAAAACCATTAACAGTACAATTCCTATTAAAGCTAATAAAGATAAGCTTATTTTAATAAAGGGCTTACCTTTAATGGCTGGTTCTAAATCAATCTGATAACCTTTATCCTCAATGGTTTTGTATATGTCTTTCAGCTGTATCTGCTTAGGGTCAAAACTTATGGAGCACTTAGCCGTTGGGTAATCAGCCTTTACTTCAAAAACCCCATCCAGTTCTGAAACGGCTTCTTCGATTACAGCTTCACAACCACCACAGTGCATCCCTTTAATATTGATTTGCTTATGAGTAGGCATTTTTCTTCATGTTTAAGTGTCTGCTTAGGAGCGAAGTATTTAATAATACCCTGCATCAAATTCGGATGTTATTGAATCCTCGCTCCTTAGTTTATTAAATGAGGCTAGTTAGGTAGCCTTCACTACTCTTTATTTCACTAAAAAGTCACGCATCATACCCATATCTTCATGTTCTAAATTATGACAGTGATACATAAATAAACCGGTAAAATCATTAAAAGGTTTTAACAAGGTTACCTTTTCACCAGGCATCACTAAAACGGTATCTTTCCAGCCCATATCCAGCAAACCTTCAGAAACCGAATTATGCGCTGATTGAGAGCGACTGCTTACCTCACGCTTAATGACTTGAAACTGTTCACCATGCAAATGCATAGGATGAGGCATTGCCATCCCCATCATCCTTCTCCCATGATAACCATTATCAAATTCAATCAATTGCAAGCTATTAACGGGAATAATTTCATCCGGTCTAATATCGTTCATCGCATAGGAGCGGCCATTGAGTAATGCAGACATATGCCTCATGGATAAAGTAATACGACGTGGTGAACGCGCATTATCGGCATCGGCTACGCGTAAGGGGGTAATGGTACTTAAGCGTTTGGGTAGGGTATCTTTACGAGATGACTTTTTAGTTACCTTAAATTTAACAACTGGATAACTTCCGCCAGAAGGTAAACTTCCTCCTCCCATCATGCCTCGACCTCGACCGCCCATGCCTCGCCCCATCATACCCATACCGCGTCCCATGCCGCCCATCATGCCCATTCCGCCAGTAGAAAACTCAGTACTACGAATGGTTAATTCAGTTCCTATTTTTTTACCACTAAAATCAACCCAGATTTCTCGGCGTTCTGCTGGTGCAAGCATCAGATAAGGAACCGTTTCAGCGCGCTCTAACAATCCCCCATCAGTGGCAATCACTTTAATCGGTGTACCATCATCCCAAGCCAATTTATAAATACGTGAATTAGATCCATTTAATAGCCGTAAGCGATAAGCGCAGCTTGCAACAGGCAAAACAAAATCCGGCTGACCATTAATCATTATTTGGTCACCCAAAAAACCCTGCATACGCTGATGCATATTGGTTCTGTATTGCAATTGGTTGTTGCTATCAAAATTGCGATCTTGAATGACTAATGGCACATCAAACTCACCACTCGGTAATTTTAGTGCTTGCTCGTCATCATCACTGACAATAAATAATCCAGCAAGCCCTGAATAGACGTGCTTTGCAGTTAAGTTATGTGTATGCGCATGATACCAATAAGTCCCAGCCCGATTAAGTATCTCAAATTCATAAACAAAGGTTTCCCCATGACCAATTGCATACATGGGATTACCATCCATTTTTGCTGGTACATGTAAACCATGCCAATGTAATATGGTAGAAGCGTCTAAGTTATTTTTAAGATAAATCCGAACTTTCTGCCCTTTATGCAGGCGAATCGTTGGTGCAAGATAGCTTTCTTCGTTGGTAATGGTGCTTGCCGGGCCTTTTAAAACATCCCCTATCACTTTCCAAACCTGTGTTTTTTGTCCTTTGAAAATGGGTACTTGTATAGCCTCTTCAGTTAGGCTAATTTCTACATCAGGATTAAAATCAACAGAAGCATGGCTGGATACACGCATATACTTGGCATTTAATAGCCCTGGAAATGTAGCGAGTGCAGCCGTACTAACTCCTGCAAGTTTTAATATATTACGACGCTGAAGATTAACGTTATTTTTCATAATAAACTCCTAGTAGTTCGACAATCTTGGTTTGATGGCTAAAAGCTTACGCTCTGCTGCTCATTTCATCATGATCGTTAAGTTAAGGTTTTTACCCTTCGAGACCTTGGTTCTGCATTTACTTTATATATTCATCAAATTAAAGTTGATGGAGTATGGTCAACGGATAAACATTACTTATTTATAATATACTTATCATGCATTGTAAAGCGACTCTAAAAATATTATATGCAAGTTTGAATTATTTATTGTCTCAGCTTTAGCTACTACATAT
>DAOWHF010000224.1:0-4129 GCA_030641565.1 Methylomarinum sp. | reverse complement strand
TAGAGCAACGCCGTTATGCTTGATGCATGGTGTACCGATTTCAAAAATGTCAACATAAGGGGCTACTTCTTCTGCAAGAGCTACTGTTGCGTCGAAATCTAATGAGTCTAATGCCATTTGAATTAATGGTGTTGCCATGTTATGTACTCCGATTGTTTTTATTTATATTGAAAATATCTTCTTTCAAGTCGCACTCTAAATCAGAATATGCTCGCATGTCAATTTTACACGCTAGGTTATTCCTTTTATTTTCAATCAAAATACACATCACAAATACAAAAATAGGCTTTAACAATCATATTGTTAATAATCCACACAGCCCCTTTACTTATCACCTAAACAACAACACTTATTTTTTCATTAACTTACAAATAACCTACAATTAAAGCGGTATTAATTGAGTACTAGACAAATCAAACCTGTCTATGCCATTCTCACCACTACATTATTTTCATTACTGCCAAACTTATGCAGCCACTCTCAAACATTCATGCACTGATCATAGATATGGATGGTGTTTTATGGAAAGGCACCCAAGCCTTACCTGGTCTTACTGATTTTTTCCAAGCACTCAGAGACCTAAAAATCCCTTTTCTACTAGCCACCAACAATGCCAGCCTAACCCAAGACCAATATATTGATAAACTTGCCTCAATGCATGTTGCTGTCAGCCCTAATGAAATACTCACATCAAGCATGGCAACTGCCTGTTATTTATCTGAACAAGTAGACCCAAAATCTAGTCGAGTGTTTGTAATTGGTGAGGACGGCCTGCGTCAACCGCTGATAGAAAAAGGTTTTACCTTAATTGATTGTTATCAGAATAATGCCGAGCCTGCTGATTTTGTTATTTGCGGTCTTGATAGACAATTAATCTGGGATAAGCTTGTAAATGCCTCGTTACACCTTAGCGCAGGCGCAAAATTTATAGCAACCAATGCAGACACCTCACTCCCTACTGAGCGCGGCACAATCTTAGGTAATGGTGCTATTCTTGCTGCCTTACAAGCCGCGACACAGATCAAGCCGACAATCATTGGCAAACCAGAGCCTATCATGTACCAACAAGCCATAAATATGTTAGGCATATCACCGGATAAAACCGTTGCCATTGGGGATCGTTTAAATACTGACATTTTAGGCGCTGTTAACACAGGTATTCGCAGCTTAATGGTCTTAACTGGCATTTCTACTGAAGCTGATTTAAAAACAATAGATTACCAACCCACATGGATAATGCCTGATATACAAGCTGTAACCAAAGCATTATTAAACAACATCACGCCCTAAACCGCAGACTGGAGTTGAAATGAAAAAATTTATAAATACCACTGATACTTTACTAGAGGAAAGTCTGCTTGGCTTTTCAAAAGCACATGCAGACATCATTAAGTTAAATACGCAGCCCTATTTTGTTCACAGAACACAACCAACAAAGAACAACAAAGTAGCCCTCATTTCAGGTGGCGGCTCTGGTCATGAACCTTTGCACACAGGTTTTGTGGGTACAGGCATGCTTGATGCTGCTTGTCCGGGACAAATCTTCACCTCACCTACGCCTGATCAAATGATGGCAGCAGCCGAAGCAGTTGAAAATAAGGCCGGCGTATTATTTATCGTTAAAAATTATGCTGGCGATGTGATGAATTTTGAAATTGCTAGCGAAATGTTGGACTGTCCTTACGAAACAGTACTGATTGATGACGATGTTTCTTTACCCAAAGCTCATAGCACCGGACGCCGTGGAGTCGCCGGAACCTTAATCGTAGAAAAAATGCTGGGAGCAGCAGCAGAAAATGGCATGAACCTATCTGACTGCAAGGCATTAGGCGATAAAGTTAATCAAATGACTGCATCCATGGGCGTTGCATTAAACTGTTGCACCGTGCCTGCACTTGGCAAGCCTACGTTTGAGCTAGCTGACGATAAAATTGAAATGGGCGTAGGCATTCATGGAGAGCGTGGTCACGATACCATTAACCTAATGAGTGCGACAGAAATAGTTGATCGATTAGCCAATGCCATCAACGATGACCTACAGCCTCAAAAAGGACAAAAAGCGCTATTGCATGTTAATGGCTTAGGTGCCACACCATTAATGGAGTTACATCTAATCTATAATTTAGCCGCTCAATATTGGGAGCAACGTGGTGTTGATATTTGCCGATCGCTAGTTGGCAACTACACCACATCACTTGATATGACAGGCTGCTCAATTACCCTCACTTTACTAGATAATGAAATGATCCAGTTATGGGATGCACCTGTTAATACCGCTAATTTACGCTGGGGATGTTGATTAAAAGCAGGCACAAGGTTAAAGGCAAAAAGGAAGAGCCTCTCAGCTTTTTTTCGCCTTTTAGCCTTACGCCTGCTCTTTCAATACATCTACCATTGCACAAATCATTAACTGACTAGTTCTTGCACCGGCATCTATATGACCTATGCTTTTTTCCTCCAGATAAGATGCTCGTCCCTTAGTAGCCAACATATCCTGAGTTGATTCCATACCTTTCTGTGCAGCCTGACTAATAGTTTGCAATAGTTGAACAAAATCAGCATTACTCTTAGCACCTTGGTTTAATGCATCTGCTACTGGAATTAAAACATCAAGCATGGTTTTTTCTCCAGCATCCGCCTTCCCTCTTTTTTTAACAGCCTCAACGCCTTGGCTAAAAACATCTGCGAAATCTTGCCTATTTAATACCTGCTTATCAGCCGCCGCCTTACTCATACTGATAAATAAGGTACCAAATAATGACCCTGATGCACCACCCATAGTTGATAACAATGTCATCCCTATTTGTTTTAATGCTTTTGCCCAATCAAGCTGAGACAACTCAGTCATTTGAGGTGTTAGTGCATCAAGACCTCTTTGTAGATTAGTCACATGATCACCATCACCCAACACTTGATCTAGAGCTGTTACCTCTTCGGCATTTTGTTCTATTATTTCAGTCACTGCACGTATTAATGACGGCAACATATCAGGAGTAAATTGCATAACGACACCTTATTGATTGTTTTTTATAATTTATAACTTAACATTTTCCTAGCGATCAATTTTAACTATCAACACAAAAAAGCAAAGGTTATGCTAATATCCGTTAAATACATCTATATCAACTGGCAATTCATTGGTATTAGGTGGTTTCTTGTAATAAATACACTAAGATTGCGCCGGATTTTTGTTTGTCTTCAAGGCGCAGCGTAGGACGCATAGCAAGCTATGCAACCGAAGCTGCAACACCGAAGACAGACAAAAAGACCAGCAAGACTGGTCTATTTATTACGGGAAACTGCCTTAATAATAACTATAAAAATATAAGAGGTGATTCATGGAAATCTTAATCGTTATCGTTTTAGCCTTGGCTTTATTGGCTTTTGTTCTTATGCCGCAAAAAAAAGATGAAAGTTCATCTGAAATATCTAACACTGATTCTGACCGCGACTACGATAGAGAAGAACAAGAAAGACAACACCTAAGAGAAGAAAGATTAAATCAAGAAAATATTGCCATAGAACAAGAAAGAGCTATCAGAATTGCTCAAGAAGAATTAGCAGATCGTGAAAACAGAATAAATCAATCAGAACGTGAATTACGATTCCTACAAGATGACCTAGATGAACGAGCCAACCGTCTAGAGCGTACTGAAATTGAAACCACAACCTCTCAGCAAGAATTAGATAGACAAAAAGAAGCACTTGAGCAAGAAGAGCGAGCCCGAAGACAGATACAAGATGATGTGGAATACCGTGCAGCTCAATTAGCTCGTGAAGAACAAGAAATCCAAGCGCATCAAGAAGATCTCGCTGCCCAAGCTGAAAGAATCGTTCAATTAGAACAAGAAAACCAATCCACTCTCTCCGATTTAGAGACAAAAGCAGATGAACTCGCTAGAAAAGAGAGAGAGATTCTCTACACCCAAGAAGAACTAAACACAAGACTTGAACAAGAAAGACTTGAGCAAGAAAGACTTGAACAAGAAAGACTTGAACAAGAAAGACTTGAGCAGGAAAGACTTGAGCAGGAAAGACTTGAGCAGGAAAGACTTGAACAAGAAAGACTTGAGCAGGAAAGACTTGAACAAGAAAGACTTGAACAAGAAAGACTTGAGCAGGAAAGACT
>DAOWHF010000363.1:0-13810 GCA_030641565.1 Methylomarinum sp. | reverse complement strand
TAGAGCAACGCCGTTATGCTTGATGCATGGTGTACCGATTTCAAAAATGTCAACATAAGGGGCTACTTCTTCTGCAAGAGCTACTGTTGCGTCGAAATCTAATGAGTCTAATGCCATTTGAATTAATGGTGTTGCCATGTTCGTACTCCGATTGTTTTTATTACGAATTTATTACGTATTTACCATGCGCTTATCAAGAAGAGCACTTGTTACGAGTACGTAACTTTAAATCAGTTTATAGGGAAATGTCAATGCCCGTCATGCGCACACTGATAGCATTTCTAACCCTAAACATTATTCATCAATGATATTTCTAATATTTTGTTATCTAATAAAAAATAATAATATTTTGCCGGAGAGCATTTACTAACCATCACCATTTATCAAAAAAATATTGTTGCCAAAACACAACAGAAACAATACCAGTACTTAGTAAGCTAGAGTAATTTAAGGTGATAGCGTAGATCACCACCGCCAGTGCAAAGCGGGAGAGCGATGAGATCAAAGTACTTAATCATACAATTCAATACATCAGTTGTTTTTAAGCAATGGGTTACTTAATAGAAAGGGACTTACACAGTTTTCCACACAGCGTGGAATAGGATGCATACCCACTCTGGAGCAATGGGAACGATAAAACGTACATATAGACAATCAACCCGTGAGACGAATACATGGGTAAAAAATTAATAACACATTGAGGTCTAAATAATGTCGGATTACGCTATCGCCGCATTAGCAATCCGTATTTATGCAAATGAGCTTATGATAGATTAAGCATCCATTATCAATGCCTTATTAAATACCCCCTTAATGGGACAAGTATTCACTCAATAATTCAGATGGTTTATCTTTATCTGCATACAACTGTTTTATCTCAAAAATCTCATCTAGCGACTTATTAAATAATTCAACTAATGAGGGGTCGAAATGTTTACCCGATTCTGAATTAATTAATTCCACCGCACTATCAACGCTCCATGCCTGCTTATAAGGACGCTCCATTGTTAAGGCATCAAACACATCCACAATAGCAACAATTCGCCCATAAAGATGGATATCATTTTCCGCCAACCCGTTTGGATAACCACTTCCATCCCATTTTTCATGGTGATTAAGCGCAATAATTGCGGCTTGTTGTAACAGTTTATTTTTAGACCGGCTTAGAATTTTCTCACCAATAAGCGTATGTTGCATCATGATTATCCATTCATCACCTTCCAATCGCCCTGGTTTTAGCAGGATTTTATCAGAAATACCTATTTTTCCAACATCGTGCATCGGAGCAGAATACAATAGTGATTCAGCTTCTCTATCATTCATCCCCATTGCTTTGGCTAAACACTGCGTATAATGACCTACTCGAATCGTATGCATTCCTGTTTCAGAATCACGAAACTCAGCCGCGTACCCTAAACATTCAATAATTTCGGTTTGAGACTCCATTAATTCCTGGTTCCTTGTCTCAACAGTCTTCAGAATAGTTTGATTGTATTTGTGTAATTCCTGACTACTTAGATAACTCGTTAATAACTGATGAACTCGAAATAAAAACTCATTTTCATTAATGGGACTATTGATAAAGTCTTTTACGACAGTTCCCACAGAAGGGATATGATTCTCTTGGTAAGAGATAAAAAAAACAGGTGGGAAATTGATCGACGGTATGACTTCACTTAATTTATTCGTTAACTCTGATAGCTCTAAAGGCGCTAGAGAACTAAAAACGATAAGGTCTGGCAAACTGGTTTGATATAACTCGATGGCTTTTTTTACAAAATCAGCACACTGAACATTCTGATAATTATTTGCCTTTAATAAATCAAAAATACCACCCAATTGTTCCGAGCCAATAAGTAAAACATTAGCATCGGTAACATCAAGAAAATCGTCTATCATTTTTTTCTCTTAATATTATCAAAATATAAGCGTAAGGCGAACAAAAATCCTCCCTACCAGAGTGGTACTGAGTTTATAAACTATTCGGTGATCACCTCAACACGACTAAGTACCTCACTCGATGCTAATTCTAAGCCTTTTTTGTAGCTATCGCTGGCTTTGTCTTTATCACCCTTCTCTATCAACACATCACCTAACATTTGATATGCAGCAACTGTAGGCTCTATTGCTACACTTTTTGTTAGGTATTGCTCCGCTTTTTCCATCTGCTTACACTTGATACTGATTTTACCCAGTACTCGTAATAAGACTGCACTCCCCGAATGAATAGATAACCATTGCTCAGCTGTTTGCAACTGCCTCTGATAATCCTCGGCTTGTACATTAGCATATAAAACCAATAAGGTTTCATCCCAGACATTTAGAATGGACTTTACAATATCATCTTCTACTTTTTCACCTGCACCGACTTCAATCATAGCAGCAAAATAAATAGTAGCAATTCCCTGAACAGATTGAATATGCTCTGGAATACTCAGCCAGACCTTATGGATGTTATCTGCATCACCTTTTGCTGCTGCTTGTTTTAACAAACCACTAAAAGTTTCACTCTCCAATAGTTTGACTTCTGCTTCCATCAATACTTTATTTTGATGCAATGAAGGAATCAGTTTACGTATACCTTCCCAGTCGCCTATATGTTGATAGGTTTGATGCAGCAACTTTAAAACACTGGCATGCCCTGAATCTATCGATTGTAATTTAATTAAAGTTTCTAACGCCTGATCAAATTGATTTGAAGATAAATGTAATTCAGCTTGAGTTAATCCGACTGCAATATCCGTTTCCCCCGACTGCTCCGTTGCCTTCCTAAGATATTCGTCTCTTTTTTCTATTGCGCCACGCGATTGTGCGGCTCTGGCAGCAGTTAAATAATGTAACAACGGTGCGCCACTATTGGAGGCATGCTTAATCAATATTTTTTCTGCTTTTTCCCAGTTGCCTTCTGCCGAATCCACCAAACCAGAAATCAATGCTTCTTGAGATCGATTAAATTTAATATTTTTCCCTTTATTTTTCAATTTACTAGGAAGTCGTAATAAAACGCCTAACAACCTAAACAGTATATAAAGAACAAAGAAAACAGCGATCTGAGATACTGCAAAAAAAACTAAAGATGTTTCCAGTGACCAACGCCCAAAACCAATCAACACATAACCAGGATCACTGTATTCACTCAACCAACCATGAATTAAAAACGCAGCGCCTATAGCAACCCCAAGAGAACCCAGAAAGTAAATTATATTTTTCATCACTAAGCTCTCGTTTAAGGTGCAATAGGTGCGACGACAGCTGGTGCTTTTGGAGCCACATCCACTTTAGGTGCCAACTGTTTTGGTTTTTTCTTCATCTGCCCTTTATCAGCTTCTATTCGTAATTTAGTAATATCTTTTAACATCTTCAGCGATTGACTTACATCAGGTAACTGAGCACTCAGTTGAATATTAATCAATCGATCCAATTCTGCCTGAAAACTTTTTGCTTCCGTATTTTTAGTAAAATTAGCATTTAACCACTGCTTGGTATCTGTAATACTGGTTTTGTACAGCGCATCATTCTGCTGTACCAAGGCAATTTTAATCATTTCCACCTTCACACCTAGTTGTTGCCTGATAAATTCGACCTCTTCAGTGGTTAAAATTGCAGTCACGGGCTGATCGGAATGTTTTACCGTAACGTAACCTTCCAGTAGCTGTAATGCTGAATTTAACACACCATGCTCAGATTCTTGTGTCTGATCATGATCATGGATTTGTTTTGATTCTGTCAGCGGTTTACCCGCATAAGGGAGGATCACCGCTAATTTTGCCACCCTATCTTTTAATAACTGAATTGAAGCATACACCCCTACCACATCAGTCTGTTTTACAGAACGCAAACTCTCAATTTCTTTGGCTATTTTTCCACGCACTTTAAATGCTGCGCTATCACCACTCTCTCTTAATCTTTGATCTGCCGCTTCTAATGCCATACGTGTGGTTTTAACATCACCCATTAAATGCAATCTTTGATTAGCCACGCTCAATAAATATTCAGCATCTGCAAGCAGCCAATCACCTCTGGTTTTACCTAGCTGGCGTTTAAGCTGAGAAATCTCAGCACTTAAATCTTTACGAGTACTGTTCAGTTTTTCTGTATGTAACTGGGAAAAATCAGCTAATGTTTTAGTAAAATGAGTATCTTTTCCTGCAATATCAGCGCTAAATGTAGCAATTTGCGACTGCATCGATCCTAATTGTGACTGAAAAGCATTGAGCTGTTTACTGGCCTCAATTTCTCTCATATCATCTTTGCTCATCGCATCACTTTGATCCAGTTGCTTACCTTTTATTTCTTGCAATAAATAATAACCGCCACCCGCTAACACTAATATAAGGAGGAAATTAATAATGCCAAAAACAAGCCAACCATAAGACTTTTTGGGTTTATTTTCCACAGGCTGATTTTGAACCTGCTCTTCATTTTTCAGCTGTTCTTCGCTCACTTCTTCGGCCACTGTATTCCCCATTAATTAATTGTTGAGTTTGCTGCTGTCTCAATAATTGCTGTATCACTCGGATTATCCGTCACAGCAATTCGTTTAAATCCAAAACTTTCAGCCTGCACTTTAATGCGATGACTAATCACAATTAAAGGCACGGCAAGTAACTGTGCATGTAATGATTTATTTATCATTACTAACAAATTATTCAATGCCTCGCCACTGGTGATGGTTATTGCATCAAGCGTACCTTGTTGAAGCATCTCAGAAATTTCTACATTATCGTAAACAGGTATTTCTCTTGCGTAGACTTCCATATAATCTACCTTTGCACCGCGTTCACGCAAGCAGTTAGCTAATGTTTCTCGCCCGCCCTGTCCACGAATTATCAAACAAGATTTGCCATAGACATTCTTCATTTCCTCAGTCGCCAATAAGCCTTCCGTATTAAACTGAGTTTCTGGTAGCAAATCAACCTCTAATCCAGCCGCCTGCAATGCTTTTTTAGTCGCTTTGCCTACTGCAGCCAATGGAACCCGCTTGAAACAGTCTATTTTGCCATTATTAGCCTTAAGAGCAAAGTTTACCGCATTAACACTTATAAAAATGAGCCACTGATAATTAGCTATTTTATTAAGTTGCTGCTTAATTAGTGCTCGCTGTATTGCTACGATATCCAAGGTTGGAAAGCGAATAGCATTCCAACCTTGTTGTTCAATCAAACCACATAATGCTTCGGCCTGATGCTTAGGCCGAGTGACTAAAACATTATAATTTTTTATGCCGGCATTCACTGATATAGTTTTTTTAGAATTTCACCCGCGCCTTGTGCCAATAAATCATCAGCAATTGCCACACCAATTTCCTCAGCCTGAGCAAAAGTACCTTGTCGCTCCGCCCTATAAAGAATAGAGCCATCGGGCGAACCGACCATACCTCTCATCACCAAAACATCACCTTGTATTTCCGCAAAACCTGCGATAGGCACCTGACAACCGCCATTTAAACGGGCATTCATTGCTCGTTCTGCGCTTACACGAACAGCTGTTTGCTCATCATGTAACGCCATTAAAAAGGCATTAACTTCTTTATCATCCGTTCGACATTCAATACCAATAGCGCCTTGTCCGATAGCAGGTAAACTGTCAGAAGGATCCAAACATTCAGTAATGCGTTCGGCCATACCTAAGCGTTTTAACCCTGCCGAAGCAAGAATAATCGCATCATATTCTCCCGCATCCAGTTTTGCCAAACGCGTATTGACATTACCTCTTAATGACAAAATTTCAGCATCTGGAAATTTTTCCTTTATCAGGGACTGCCTACGTAAACTACAAGTTCCAATTTTTGCATTAGCAGGTAAAGAGGCTAGCGAATCATAAGTATTTGATACAAAAGCATCCCTTGGGTCTTCTCTATCCAATATAACAGCTAAATGTAAGCCTTCAGGAAATTCTACCGGCACATCCTTCATGGAATGCACAGCAATATCAGCGAAACCATCTAGCATTCCTTGCTCCAGTTCTTTAACAAACAAGCCTTTTCCACCTATTTTAGCCAACGGTGCATCCAGAATTTTATCACCTTTGGTCACCATTTTGACCAGCTCTGCTTTTATCTCTGGAAAAGCCTGTTCCAGTCTTTCCGCAACATGTTCAGCTTGCCACAATGCTAAAGGACTTTTTCGTGTTGCTATGCGAATTATTCTTTTTGCCAAAACAAATCCCAATTATTATTAAAACCAAAGGGGCTTATTGTAATCTTATTTACATTTAAAATCTTTGCCTCTACTCTAACAAAAGCCATGTTTTAATAAAAAAAATAAAACCTCATTTCGATAAAATCTGTCTCATCATTGGATTTACACTCATAACCAATGGCTTTAGTTGTATAATTTATCTCTTTCAGATCCCTACAAATAAGATAAAAATGGCTACAGTTAATACCGACAAGCTTTCCAGCGCCCGCTTCGCTCAAGCAACCGATGCTTTTGTTGAAATTTTTACCGCATCAGTCGATTTTGACCAACGAATGGCTCAGCAAGACATTGAAGGCTCTCTGGCACATGCAAAAATGTTATGCAAAATAGGTATTCTGACCGAAACTGAACGTGATGACATTATTAAAGGCTTGGACATTATTTCCCAAGAGATTGAAAAAGGTGAGTTTAAGTGGTCGGTGCAACAAGAAGATGTTCACATGAACATCGAAGCCAGACTGACTGATTTAATTGGTATTGCTGGAAAAAAGCTGCATACCGGTCGCTCTAGAAATGATCAAGTTGCCACCGATATCCGTCTGTATTTACGTAATGAAATTGAAAATATTGATCAGCAATTAACCCGCCTACAACAGGGCATTTTGGATTTGGCAGAAAAAGAAGCAGATACCATCATGCCTGGCTTCACACATTTACAAGTGGCTCAACCAGTCACCTTCGGACATCATTTAATGGCTTGGTACGAAATGCTTTGCCGTGACAAAGAACGCCTGCAAGATTGCTGTAAACGTATTAATGTAATGCCTTTGGGTTCTGCCGCTTTAGCAGGAACTAGCTACCCCATTGACCGTCACATGACAGCTGAGTTATTAGGCTTTTCACGTCCATCTAATAATTCATTAGATTCAGTCAGCGATAGAGATTTTGCTATCGAATTTACTGCGGCTGGTAGCTTAATCATGATGCATTTATCTCGCTTTTCTGAGGAACTGGTTTTATGGGCAAGCGCACAATTTAACTTTATTGATATACCTGATGCATTCTGCACAGGATCGTCCATAATGCCTCAAAAGAAAAACCCTGATGTACCTGAATTAGTTCGCGGAAAATCAGGGCGTGTTACAGGACATCTAGTGTCTTTATTAATGCTAATGAAAGGTCAACCACTGGCATACAACAAAGATAATCAAGAAGATAAAGAACCCTTGTTTGATACTGCCGACACACTAATCAATTCATTACGTGCTTTTGCCGACATGGTGCCTCATATCACCGCTAAAAAAGACAATATGTACAATGCCGCTAAACAAGGCTTTGCCACAGCAACCGACCTGGCGGATTATTTAGTGCGTAAAGGCATGCCATTTCGTGATGCCCATGAAGTTGTTGGTTTAGCCGTACGCTTAGGAGTAGAAACTAATAGAGATTTGTCTGATATATCACTAGAAGAGCTACAACAGTTCTCAGCAGAAATTACCGCAGATGTGTTTGATATCTTAAAACTGGAAGGCTCGGTTGCAGCAAGAAAACATATAGGGGGTACTGCGCCAAATACGGTTAGGGCGGCTATTACTTCAGCTAGAGAGCAGTTAAGCTAAGTTTTTTCTTGGAAGTGAGGCTTCAGCCTCACTTCCAAATGTTTAAATACCTTTTATATCATCACGACTAGGACTGCGCTCCTACAATATTTTCAATAGACTTATGCTTACAACAGTCGACTTTCTTCGTCACGGTGAAGTGGCTGGAGGTAATTATTACAGAGGTATCACTAACGACCCACTAAGCAATCTAGGCTGGGAACAAATGAAATACGCTGTTAATAATCGAAACTGGGATCAGATTATTAGCTCCCCTCTCAATCGTTGCCTGGATTTTGCTCAATACATGAGTTCACAAACCAACACCCCACTTTTCACCGAACCTAACTGGCAAGAAATTAACTTTGGAGACTGGGAAAAGAAGACGGCTGATCAAATAAATCCCGAAGCGTTAATGCGCTTTTACCAAGATCCAATTAATATCACACCAGAAAATGGTGAAAGTTATCATTCACTGCTTTATAGGGTAAGTAATGCCTGGGAAAGCCTGATCAAAACTCATCCTAACCAGCATATTTTGGTGGTGACCCATGCAGGGGTTATTCGCTGTCTGTTTAACCTCTTACTCAAACTACCTGCAAACCAACTATTTAATATTCAAGTCGATCATTCCAGCTTAACGCGCTTTCAATGTTTTCACGATAGCCCAGATGACTTTATTACACTCAAATTTCACAATTTAACCCAGCCTGATCTATACTCAGTTAGGAGCGAGGATTGAATAACCTCCGAAAGTTTGACGCAGGATTTTGGTATCACAGAGGCACTAGTAAAATAGGCGCATAGCAAGCTACGCAACTATTTTACTAGTGCCTCTGTGGAGCCAAAAGACAATTCAAGATTCGGAAATTATTGAATCATCGTTCCTTAATAAACCTTAGAGTATTGCAAGTGACCCTAACAAGAAACCACCCTCCCATACACTTAGGCTCCCCCGGTGAGGATATCAGTAAAAAAGACCTTCACTCGATCATTCAGCGCTTTAAAAACCTAAACCAATTACGTCAGCAACGTATTCAGGGGGTTCTACAGAGCCGTCAACAAACTTTCTTACACATACTTCCTTTAATATTTCACCGTAACCATCCCTTATTGCCTGGTTTTATATCGTCTGAAACGCCTGCCGGAATCCCTGACTACACACCAAACAAACAAAGCATTAATGCTGCCAAACAATTCTCAAAAAGCTTTGCTTACAAACGCAGGGCATTATTAAGACACCCTATTCAAGGTATCTTTTTGATGGGTAGCGTTAGTAGCATCGTTTTTTCTAAAGCCAGTGATATGGATATATGGCTATGTCACCAACCGGACCTTTCACCTCCGGAAATTAAGGAACTGCAACAAAAAGCGACGGCAATTGAAAAGTGGGGCGAATCACTCGAACTAGAAATTCATTTTTTTCTAATCGACAGTACGCTGCTTTCCAAAGGTCAGAATGCACCAATTTCAAGCGAAAGCAGCGGCAGTACTCAGCATTATTTACTATTAGAAGAATTCTATCGTACGGCTATTTTTATTGCAGGACGTATCCCCGCCTGGTGGTTAGTCCCTCCCCATCAAGAAAATAACTATACACCTTATCTCAAGCATTTATTAGATCATCGTTTTATTGATGAAAATGAAATTATTGATTTTGGTGGACTAGAGTCAATTCCTGCCGAAGAATTTATTAGCGGAGCACTCTGGCATATTTACAAATCGATTAGTTCACCTCACAAATCACTTTTAAAGTTATTTTTAATGGAAAGCTATGCCAGTGAATATCCCAGTCCAAAATGGCTCTGTGTTGACTTAAAAAACGAGATTTATCAAGGCAGTATGGACATAGAGCACCTTGACCCTTACTTACTGATTTACGCTAAAGTTGAAGATTACCTACAAAAATCCGGATCATCACAACAAATCAACTTAGCCAGGCAATGTTTCTATTTAAAAATAATGGGACCGTCTTACAAAACACTAGATACTCAATCCCAAACTTTAAAATCAAATTACATGCAGTCCATAGCCAAACAATGGAACTGGCCTAAGAACCTACTGGACACATTTCACAAGCAAAAATATTGGGATATAAAAAAAGCCACTCAAGAACATATCATTATCCGTACACAATTAAAGCATAGCTTACGCACGGTTCTGCAATTAGCAGGTGATTATGTTAAGCATAACTATAGAGAGAACAATGAGTTAAAACTGATTAGCCGTAAACTGTATGCATTTCTTGAAAAAAAGCCAAGAAAGGTTGAAATAATTACCACGCGTACCACCGTTCACGCTAAAGAAGATGCCTTATCCATCATTGAGTCACAGGGTAAAAATAACACATCTATCTGGACGCTATATGCAGGCGAATTAACTCTCGAAGAAGAACCATCAACAAGCAATCTAATCAAAAAAGATACTCATTTACTTAACCTGCTTGGCTGGCTGGTTGTTAACGGCTTATATCACAAACAGCTACAATTGTATTTTAAATCGCCCAATATATTACTATCAAACATTGAGCTTCATCAGTTACTTACCCAACTATTTCAGCTTTTTTCCAAAAATCTGCAAGAAAACTCATTGCCACTACCCACTTACAATAAAGCGGACAGCCAGCTAGCCTCTCTTATCATTATCAACCTTGGCCAAACACTGGTTAATGAAAGAAAAGATGGCATGTTGGTATTAAGTGAAAGATCTGACCCTCTTAGCTATGGAAAAAAACGCCAATGTTTTATTCAAAAAATAGATCAAATTTCCGTATCCAGCTGGGGTGAAATCACCACCTCCAAACACCAAGGCCTGGATGGTTTTTTTGACAGTTTAGTGTATATTTTTAATCACACTAAGCAACCCATCTCTATTCGCAGATTTAAAGTAATCTGCTATACCCCAACCAGAGCTAATAGCATTACCCTGCGCACAAATACTATTTTCAGCAATCTCATTACATTTTTCTCAAAACAGCCTAAATTACAGAGCAATCGTTATTTCTTAGCAGGCGAATCTTCCTTTTATGTCTTTCAACGTAATAACAAACATCTCCGTTATTGGTCTATAGATTCAGAAGATCAACTATTACAAGAATTAGCCGCAACTCAAGAGTATTTTGGTCAGGTTTATTTTGATCCAGGTACACTTGATAACAGTGCAATTCCCTTTTTATATCAACTTAACCAAGCCAACTGCATTCAGATTTTTTACTTGTCTGAAAACGACTGTATTACTGTTTTTATTATTGATGAAAAAGGCACTTTATTTACTCAAGAACATGCACACTCTAACTGCGATCAAATTCTCAACAATTATTTTACATTCTTAGAACCGATCTTAAATCATCCCTATTATGTAAATGATTTACAGCTAAAGTACTATGAAATTTTAAAACAGACGACCAGCACATTTACTATTTGCCCTGCAAAATGGACACCACCACCTTATATAGACTTGTCATTACGGGTCATTATAGAAGAGTCACCGGACAGGTCTATTTCTGCAAATTATCATATCTATTGCAATGACCAAGAGTTCAATACAGCGACTTATGGCAATCAACTATTCAAAGAAGTCTCAGATTTTGTGATGAGCAATAGAAAAGGCAATAATAACTATCCTATCCACATTACTCACCTAGAAGCGCCCTGCTATTATTTAGGCGTAGACAATGAGGATCAACTACAAACGGCGCACCATTTAAATTACAAGAAAAAAATTGAAGCTAAGTTAAATACCTAAGCTAACCCGAACCAATAACTGAATAGAAAACAAACTCCACTTATTAAAATCTGCTTTACCTCACAAAATAATAAGCCCATACTGAACAGATACTTTGCGGTAGTTATGGAGCATAACAATGAACAGTGATAAGCGAAAACACCCTAGGTTTAGCCCTCGCGGTTTAATGGCCAACATCACCATAGACCCTCCCCCTCCAGATAAAGAGATAACACTTGAGGGAACCATCATTGATATGAGCTATACGGGAATAAAAATAAAGCTCACCTCGGCAATGCCTGCCGATGTACCTGACAGTGAAATAAAAATAAATTTAATCACCCCTGAATCAGGTATTCCTATTACCATCCATGGCATGATTAAACATTTAAACGATCAATCAGAATGCGGTGTGCATTACTCTAAAAAACATCCAGAACATGAAGTGGACGATCTTATGTTTGAATGCATAAAAAGCGCACACCACCCAATTAAAGATAAAGCAGCTTAACTTTTCCAGCTACAAGTTTTTAAGAGGGGCAAGAAAGAAGCTTTGCCCCTCTTAAAAACTTTAATTCATATCTAAAGAGATCTTGCTCTTAAAAACGCCTGTTCAGATACAGCTCCCCATGCCGACACCTGCGTTCTAAACTGACTAACTGACTCATAAATCTTTTTAGACATAGCATCTTTATTTGCCAGCTCAAGCACTACCTCGTCAGATAATAGCTTCAATTTTTTAAGTACATCATCAGGTAAAGGTAAAACTTTTACTTTATGTTTATTAATTAAGGTATCTAATGCCTGATTGTTTCGCGCCGTATATTCTGAAATAAGATCCATATTGGCTGCCTTACAAGCCATTAATACAATTGCCTGCAAGTCTTCAGGTAATTCATTAAATGCTTTTTCATTAATTAAAGCTTCCATAGTCGAACCAGGCTCATGCCAGCCAGGGTAATAATAATATTTAGCCACCTTATGAAAGCCAAATGCCAAGTCATTATAAGGCCCCACCCACTCAGTCGCGTCTAAAGCACCCGACTGCAAAGAGGTAAATAACTCACCGCCTGGCATATTGACTGTCGTACCACCGGCACGTCTAAGCACTTCACCGCCTAGCCCAGGAATACGCATTTTTAAACCTTTTAAGTCATTAATACTTTTAATTTCCCGATTAAACCAGCCCGCCATCTGCACACCCGAATTTCCCGTTGCAGCCGGAATAATACCAAAAGGTTTGTATAACTCGCGCCATAGTTCCATGCCACCGCCATAGTAAAGCCAGGCATTCATTTCCTGAGCAGTTAAGCCAAATGGTACCGCAGAAAAAAACTGCGTTGCCTCTGATTTACCTTTCCAATAATAAGCACCAGAATGCCCCATCTCTGCAACACCATTAGCAACTGCATCAAAAACTTCAAATGCAGGTACTAATTCTTTAGCCCCATACACTTTAACTTTAATGCGACCACCACTCATCTCAGTGATCATTTTTGCTAACAGATTTGCATTAGTGCCTAGCCCCGGAAAATTTTTAGGCCATGCGGTCACCATTTTCCATTTAAACTGAGTACCTGCATTGGCAGCAGGTGCAGCCAACGTTCCACCTACCACCAGTGAGCCGACACCGGCCTTTTGTATAAAATCACGCCTTTTCATAAATCTATTCCAAAATATAAGAGCAGGCAAAAGGTTAAAGGCACAAGGTAAAAAGAGCAAGAGCTCTTTTCGTCTTTTACTTGCTCTAAAAAACATAAATAAACATGTCTTTATATATTTTGATACAATTGAAGTATTTTCGAAATTTAAAACCCCTCTTAGGAGATAAAAAAGCATGGCAATTAAAGTTGCAATCAATGGTTATGGTCGTATTGGACGTAATGTTCTTCGTGCATTGTATGAATCAAATCGTACTGGTGAAATCCAAATCGTTGCGATTAATGATTTAGGTAATGCAGAAACTAACGCACACCTAACTCAATATGATACTGCTCATGGCAAATTTCCTGGTGAAGTTAGTGTTGAAAACGGCGATTTAGTTGTTAACGGTGACAGAATCAAAGTATTCTCAGAAAGAGATCCATCAAAACTACCTTGGGGCGAGTTAGGTATTGATGTTGTTCATGAGTGTACTGGTTTTTTTGCAAGCAAAGAAAAAGCATCTGCTCATATTGCTGCAGGCGCTAAAAAAGTTATTATTTCTGCACCAGGCGGCGCAGATGTTGATGCAACTATCGTTTACGGTGTTAACCACAACGTTTTAAAAGCATCTGACACAGTTATCTCAAACGCATCTTGCACAACTAACTGTTTAGCTCCATTAATCCAACCTTTAAAAGACACTAT
>DAOWHF010000316.1:0-3612 GCA_030641565.1 Methylomarinum sp. | reverse complement strand
TCCATATGTGAGAGTGTAACTGGATTGAAGAAGTATCTTTTTTTTTGGAATGTGCTGGAAAATTGTATCTATTTTCTTTGTTAAGCTAGACATTTCTGATTTCTCATAATTTATTAAATAGATTATCTAACCGTAATTGTAGTTAAAATTATAATACATGGCTATTTACTTACCACAGGTTACCCTGAAATTTTATTGTATTACACCTGTATTTCTGAGTAGCTGACAAAAGGGACCTAGAAAACAAGCGACATGATTTGTATTTCAAATGAAAATTTAAAGTCCATCAGCAAACAACCTGTGCTTTGTTAATAGCCATATTAAGTTATTTAAAGCAACTGCCTTTCGATATTTTGAAAATTGATAAATCATTTATCCGTGACATTCTGGTTGATGACAGTGACGCCGCATTAGTCGAATCAATATTGAGTATCGCTGAAATTTTCTCGCTGGAAGTTATTGCTGAAGGTGTGGAAGAAAAAGGTCAGGCTGATTTCTTGATTGAACGGCAATGTGGTTACTCACAAGGTTACCATTACAGCGCTCCTTTACCTGCAGAAGAGTTTAGAGATTTACTGAAATTAGATGCTAAAAGCAGTTAAAGATTGTCTGGTATTCACTATGGTTATGGGGAAATAAAAGAACTGAAGATATTGATTGAATATCACAAGTCAAATGTTTTTAGTTTTTTATATTGGATAATAGACGTTTTTAATTCTGGGATTAACCTGTAAGTTGGGTTGGCGAAGCGTTATCTAGCATTTTACGGAATAATTGTATTGAAGGATATTGAGTTACAGCCGAAAATAACATCCATAAAAAAAGCCCCGGCAGTTATAAAATTGCGTGGGGCTTTTTTGTGGGCTTTATTGCTGCAACAGCAAGCTTGATAGCGGGTGTTTAAGCATGAGTCGTATTGCCTTGCATACTGTTTTTAAATAATGCTAAATCAAGTGGTTTTTCACCTTTAACGATGGCTTTAATTTCTTCAATCCATAACAGTATCATTTTATATAGTTGAGTGATGATGACTATCACTTGCTTTAAATTATCCTGATAAAAATCTTCAGCATAAACCAGAAGGCTGTTGATTTGATGCATGGATGGATCAATCACCTTATGCTGCAATATTTTCTGCAAATGGACCGGTAAATCAATCGCCAGCGCAAGATACTGCTCATACAGCTTATTGCCTGGCATAATCAGCTTTTGATCGACATTGTCTAGCGTTAGCTTAATATATTGATCTTTAGCTTCCTGAGCCTGCTTAATATAATGTTTGGCTCTGCCAGTCACTTCTTGCTCAAAATGATTTTTGATTAGCTCTGCTAAATCATGGGTAGTTAAAAGACTGGTTTTAGGTGCTGGTTCCGCTAGTGTCTGCAAAGCTTGTTCCAACTCTAAAATTTGATCGTTACGTACTTGAATAGATGCCTTATATTCTTGAATCGTTACTTTATTCTCATTTAGCTGAGTTGTTAGCTTGGTTACCTTTTTTTCCAACCGTGTCAGCTTTGCCTGCAAAGCCTTTTTCTTGGCTGTATCATCTGTGTTCATGGGTTTACCTCCTCATATAATTGTTATTATTGTTCTTAATGCATTTCATCCTTGGCAAGTGATTGATAACAAAAACAAAAATCAAAGTCAATGTTTATGATGCTGTGTCCAATAACAATAGGCTTTACAGGGTAAAATAAACGGCATAGAGTGCGGTGGAAAAATTAGATAAGATTGGGTATAAAAAAAGAAAGTCATATGGGTCTTTGATTTATGATTATTATGCTGCCAAGATTGAATATTATTGTGAAAAGGAAAGTGAAATTTAAAAATCTTAGAATTGAATTCATTATAATGACTCATAAATCAAAGACCTAATGGAATGGTCCACCCCACTTCCTAAACGGCCTCGAAAGGGCCATGATGTGAGTTGAGACAAACATCAAAACAGAATTGAGGCAGACCATGAATAATCATAACGCAAAAGGTATTATCAAAGTATTAGGAATTGATTTGGCTAAACAAAGCTTTCAGTTACATGGAGTTGATGATCAAGGGTCGACGATATTAAGAAAGAAATTGAGTCGGAACAAATTAACGGCCTTTATTGCTAACTTACCGCCTTGCCTTATTGGCTTGGAAGCTTGCGGAGGTGCTCATCACTGGGTTAGGGAATTTAATTCACTGGGGCATCAGACTCGAATGATAGCCCCACAGTTTGTAAAGCCCTATGTTAAATCAAATAAGAATGATGCAGTAGATGCTGAAGCAATCTGCGAAGCAGTACAACGACCCAACATGCGATTTGTACCTGCAAAAAATGTGACACAGCAAGATATACAATGTCTTCACAGGATTCGTAGCCAACTGGTAGCAAGACGAACAGCACAGGCAAATCAGATTCGAGGGCTATTGCTGGAATATGGCATTATTATTCCTAAGGGAATTTCATATGTCAGAAAAGAAATCCCCCTTATTCTTGAAGATGCAGAGAATACTTTGACGAGCTTGTTTAGGGAATTGCTTTATGAGCTTTACGATGAAATGGTTCACCTTGATGAACGTGTCAGTACCTTAGAGAAAAAATTGGAAAATATCTGTCATCAAAATGAAGACTGTCAACGGCTACTAACAATCCCAGGTGTTGGGTTACTCAGTGCTACCGCTTTAGTCGCAGCTATTGGTGATATTTCCGTGTTTAAAAATGGGCGAGAGTTGGCTGCATGGCTAGGGCTTGTTCCCCGACAACATTCTACCGGAGGCAAACCCACATTAATGGGTATTAGCAAGCGAGGCGATTGTTATTTACGAACACTATTAATTCATGGGGGAAGAACCGTTGTCAGAGTCGCTCATTTATATACAGACAAACGAAACTTATGGATAAGCGAACTTGATCAACGACGAGGAAAAAATATTACGGCTGTTGCAGTTGCCAATAAAAATGCCCGTATTGCATGGGCTTTATTAAGCAAAAAAGAATGTTATAAGTCAGTTGTTATATGATTTGTAATAATCAATATAACGAGTAATTCAAAGGTGGTGGTACAAACACAGCATTTTTGAATATAAGAAACGATAAATTTCTTACAACCAAATTGTGTGGATAAATTTAAGTGATGGCATAAAAGGTAACACCTGCATTTCTACAAGCCTGATGGGGTCTAGGGCTCATTTGAAGCCGAAGACCTGATGAGGTAGAAATGCGCTGATTCCATCAGGGCCAGAGATGATTAGATAATCTCACCCCAAGGCCGGATATATGGGAGCAATATTTATTTATGTCACGAACAAATTTTTCTTGCAATACGGGGTGGACCATATATGACCCTACTAGTACTAAGTCAGAGGAATGTGGCCAAATGACCATAGAATCTTCGATAAATAGGCATTAAAGATTAGATGCACGAATCAAAAACAGGAAAGTATAGATGTTAGCCAATAAACTGGGCATAATAATAAAAAACAAAAAAATGATCGAGGGGCTGGGGTGAACTTCTATTTATGGGTTTTTCTACAGGCTCGTTATGCTCAAAAAAATATCACCTTGCACGGAAGTTCACTTATAAGTTAACATTTCTTGAGTGAGAGAAATATTATTTTACAAAACTGAAT
>DAOWHF010000348.1:0-4317 GCA_030641565.1 Methylomarinum sp. | reverse complement strand
TTTTAATACCAATAACGCCTGTAATTGGCGATGTGTTTATTGTCAGGTGCCTGATTTGGTACGTGGTTCAGCCCCCGAGTTGGATTTTAAGCTGTTAGAGGAAGAGTTACGGTTTTTTCTTAATGAAGTCTTAAATGGTGACTTTTTTGATCAGTTTAATGTAGCTGAGAACTTGCGTATCATTAAAGATGTTGCTATCTCAGGCAATGGTGAGCCAACCAGTGTAAAGGGCTTCGATAAGGCTGTCTCCTTAATTGCAGATATTGCAACAGAGTTTGCTGTATTGCCTGAAAGTCATTTTGTGTTAATAACAAATGGTAGTCTAATTCATCAGCCTTCAGTTCAGGCAGGCTTGAGGGTTTTAAATAACTATAAAGGACAGGTGTGGTTTAAGCTCGACAGCGCAACAGAGCAAGGAAGATTAGCTATTAATGACAACAAACTCAGTAATGAAAAGACCCTGAAAAATTTAGAAACATGCTCTGCTTTATGCGAAACATATATACAAACATGTATGCTGGATTATGACGAGTGTGTAAATGCTGAGGAACAGCGAGAGGCATTTTTTGAGCTATTAAAACAAATAAAACACGCGAAATTTAAGCTAAAAAAAATCATGCTTTATACTATAGCAAGACCATCTTTGCAGCCAGAAGCTGAAAAATTAAAGAGACCTGCTGAAGAGGTGATGTTAAAGTTTGCAAAAAGACTAGAACAATTGGGGTATGAAGTATCCGTCAGTATCTGAGTTAGGCAGTTTCATTAAAAAGTGATCCCAGCATTTCTTGCTCAGTATTTAGTAATTTAACAGCTGCCGAAGTTTCAATTTCAGCTTCTTTTAAGCTTAATATGGGTTTAATTAAGTCATCAGAACGAAATTCGCTACTGCCTACTTCATCTTTTGCTACAGGTAATGTTGCAATGGTATGCGAAGCTGCCGCAGCTTTATGCTGAGCGTTGGAAAATAAGTTAACGGCACTTGTAGATGGATTGGTAATCATTTGAAGTTCTCCCATAAAACTTAAAGTTCATCATACACCCCAGCCGAGTATGTAAGAAAGTAAAGGATTGATAAATATATTTAAAATGTGAAAGCTTCCTCATTTTGATAAAGGTTCGGCTCACACACTTTTTAATATACCGAGAGCGGGAAGACTCTTAAGATTGAGAAATATATTTTAAAATCTCTATCACTTGGCTTGGAGTTTCTGTAACAGCCTGTGCTGCTGCATCAACTTCCTTAAGGGGATGAGTTAAATCAGGGCTATGCATAATAATGGTGGGGATGCCTAATCCAGCAGCAATACCTGCATCAAAAGCAGCATTCCATTGTTTGTATTTATCACCAAATCGAATAATAACAATATCAGACCTGCTGATATAACTATTGGTGCGCAGTGCATTAATTTTGGCTGATTTATGGTCTTTCCAGAAATTGTCTGGTTCTGTACCTAAAATTTCTGAACCTACATTATCGCTGTCATCATGATTCGTGATGGGACTTAAAACCTCTATATCAAGCTGATTCTCAATAATACCTTGCTTGATTTGTTCTCGCCAGTCGGAATGGATTTCACCAGATAGATAAACTGTGTAAGACATATTATTTACTCATAAGTATAGAAAGGGGATTTAATACAAACTAGATGTAATTGGTATTACAATATTAACCATGTATTTTAACTGGATGTAATACCAATCCCAATATATTTTTATATCAAAAAAGTGATATGTAGCCAGTATGGAGCATTGCGGAATACAGGATTTTATTCCCGTATTACGTGATACTCCATACGGGCTACAATCAATGTTTTTCTTTCCCTGTTTTTTTTAGTAACCGGTTAGAGTTAGTATTTATTGGGATTAGTATAAGTTGTAATGTCAGAAAAACATATTTATAAAATAGTATTCGTTAACAGAGAGCAGGTTTATGAGGTTTATGCTAAAAGTGTTTACCAAGGTGATATGTATGGATGCTTGTAGCTTGGCGGGCTTTTATGCGCAGCTATAACTGCGCAAAGTCTAGTTGAATGGCGAATTAGTAACTAGTATTGTTTTATTTAACAACTCTTAACTGAGGTTTTGTAGGTTTTTTTTCTGGCGGAGGGGTATTGTCATAATCTTCTGGGTCAAAAACCATGCCTTTGCCATTTTCCTTGGCGTAAATTGCTAACACTGCCATAGTTGGGGTGACAATTTGCATGGGTTGGCCGGAGAAGCGGGCGTTAAACTGAATCTCTTCATTGCCTAATATTAGGCCTTGAATCGCTTCAGGTCGGATATTTAGGACAATTTTACCATCCTCAATGAAATCTCTGGGCAAGATTGAGTCAAAGTTCTCCGCATCAACCAAAAGATGAGGAGTGAGCTGGTTATCAATGATCCATTCGTATATTGAACGGATCATGTAAGGTTTTAATGATGTCATTTACTTTGAGGTGCCATGTCTTTTTCAGCTTCACTAAGGCTCTCTTGAAAAGCAGGTCTTGTAAATAGTCTGTTTGCATAGATTGCTATGGCTGACCCTAGAGAATTAATGTCAATGCCTAAGCTAGGTAAGCGCCATAACAAGGGTGCCATGATGCAGTCAATTAATGAATACTCTTCACTCATAAAGTAAGGTTGTGATTCAAAAATAGGTGTAGCTGCCATTAAGCTTTCTCGAAGCATTTTTTTAGAGCGAGCAGATTTTTTCTCACCGGAATTGATAATCTCATCGAGAAGTTGATACCAGTCTTGATCAATACGTTTGATAATCATGCGAGTGTTTGCACGAGAAACCGGATCCATTTGATGTAACGGTGGATGAGGAAATCGCTCATCTAGGTACTCCATAATGATACGTGAGTCGTATAGAACCAAATCACGTTCAATTAATGTGGGGGAAGCACCTGTAGGGTTAAGCTCTAATAAGTCTTCGGGTGGTTGAGATGGGTTGAAAAATTCAATGTCTACAGTGATGTTTTTTTCATGTAAAACAAGGCGGGCACAATGGCTTAGAGCGCATGTTGATGAGCTAAAAAGAGTCATAACTGATTTTCGAGCAGTGCTATTTGTCACGAAACACAACCTTTATAATTAGATCTAGAAGGGTAGCATTGTACCATAGCTGTATTTTTTGTTGGCTTGGAATTGTTAAGAGAAGGTGGTGCGGTAAAAAGCAGGGGGGGTATTGCAAGAAGAATACCCGCATCCTTGCGGGTATAGATGTTTTAATGAACGTCTTTCCAGTATTCTTTTTTCAGAAGATAAGCAATGACTCCAAACATCAGTAGGAATAATAAAACATATTTTCCCATGCGTTGCCTTTCTAACTGAACAGGTTCTCCAACATAAACTAGGAAGTTGACAAGTTCTGTGACAGTTTTGTCAAATTCAGCGCGAGACTGAGTGCCTTTTTCAACCAATTTTAAGTGTGTTACTACATCTTCACCGTGTACTTTTTCAATAACAGGTTCTTGTATACCTTGTAATTTCCAAAGCATATTGGGCATACCAACGTCTTTAAATACAGTGTTGTTAACACCTAAAGGCTTGCTTTTATCAACATAAAAACCTTTTAGATAGGTATATAGCCAATCACCACCTCTGACTCGAGCAATTAATGATAAGTCTGGAGGCGTTGTGCCAAACCATTTTTTTGAATCTTTACTATTCATTGCTGTTAGCATTGGGTCGTAAATATTGGCGCCTTCTGGTGCAATATCAGCTAATAGCTTGTCTTCATCCATTTCTAAATCCATTGCGATACGTTTGTAACGCATGTATTTAGCCGAGTGACAACCTAGGCAGTAGGTGACGTAATGTTTTGCACCACGTTGAATGCCTTCATAGTCTGTTAAGTCTATATCAACACTTTGAAGGTTCACACTGCCTGCGGCTGAAAGCGTACCTAGAGGTAGTAAGAGTAATAATGCATATATAATTTTTTTCATGATTAATCTAAGCTCTCTTTTAGTCTTTTTAGTAAGCGACTTAATACATGGATAATTCCCGTTTTATTGGGTTTTATGATTGGAAATTCAACGGCTCCCCAGTGTGCTTTATTAGGTTCTTTAGTTGTCATTTCGTCAAAAACTTCAACTAAAGCGCTGTATTGTTCTTCTAAATCGTGCTCTTCAGTCACTCGACGAGGTACAGGCTTGGTTTTTTCCCAGCGAGTATATATAGGCATTAATAAGAAGAAGGCAAAGTAGATCACTGTGAAAATACGCGCCATCATTGTATATGTGGGGGTCGCAGGTTGTGTGCCTAAATAACCTAAAGCAAGAAAACTAATCACAAATAAGACTAATGCTTTTTTATAAATGCCGCCTC
>DAOWHF010000004.1:0-16933 GCA_030641565.1 Methylomarinum sp. | reverse complement strand
GCTATAATATAAAGATAAGAAATCAGGCGCGCCACCGCGCGCCTTTATGATAGATTTTGGGACTCCACTCCATATCACAAAAATCGATTCGTCACTCGGCGAATCATTAGACTCGGCCGTCCTGCGTCCACCTCGACTACGCACAAAAGTCTCTACGGGAAACAATTTTAACCGCTTTAGTGCTAACGCGCTAAGATTGGTAAATTGCCCTTCGCCTACTGCGGACTATCAATCCATTCGGGATTGACAGCGTATGAAACTTTCATCATACGAGCTGTTTATTTTTATATCGGTTTTAGTCTTCTCTTGAAAGTTTACCTTTCAGCATTTTATTCACTTCACCAGGGTTTGCTTTGCCTTGGGTTTCTTTCATCACTTGACCTACAAAAAAGCCAAAGACTTTATCTTTGCCGCTTAAATATTGTTCTACTTGATTGGGGTTGTCGGCAATAATTTTATCAATAATGACTTCAATAGCACCGCTATCAGTAATTTGCTTTAAACCTTGTTGATCAATGATTTCATCAGCACTCGCATCACTTTCCCATAAGGCATCAAACACTTGTTTGGCAATTTTTCCTGAAATGGTGTTGTCAGCAATACGCTTTAATAATCCGGCCAGACGGTCTGAGCTAATTGGTGACTCTGTGATTTCAAGTCCTGCTTTATTAAGAGCGCCTAGAAAATTGCCTGTAACCCAGTTAGTACATAGTTTGGTTTCACAGGCGGATTGTGTAACGACGGCTTCATAAAAATCAGCAAGCTGGCGTGATGCGGTGAGTGTTGTTGCGGACTCATCGTCTTGTCCATACTGTTCTTTGAAACGCTGTTTTTTAGCCGTAGGTAATTCTGGTAAATCTGCTTTCACTTGCTCGCGTAAAGCGTCTGTAATCTCAACTGGTAATAAGTCAGGATCAGGGAAGTAGCGGTAATCATTGGCTTCTTCTTTGCTACGCATGGAGCGGGTTTCATTTTTATCCGAGTCATACAAACGTGTTTCTTGTACCACTGTGCCGCCGGACTCAATCAGATCAATTTGTCTTTCCACTTCAATATTGATCGCTGTTTCGACGAACCGAAATGAGTTAATGTTTTTTAACTCGGCACGGGTACCATATTCTGCTTGGCCCTTAGGGCGTACAGAGACATTGGCGTCACAGCGGAACGATCCTTCTTGCATATTGCCATCACATACTTCTAAATAACGTACCAATTCGTGAATTTTACGCATATAGGCAACGGCTTCTTTGGCTGAACGCATATCGGGCTCGGAAACGATTTCTAGTAATGGTGTTCCTGCTCGGTTTAAATCAATACCTGTGAGGCCATGAAAATCTTCATGTAATGATTTTCCGGCATCTTCTTCCAGATGAGCACGAGTCACACCAATACGTTTGGTTTCACCTTCTACTTCAATATCTAGGTGACCAAATCCGACAATGGGATGATCCATTTGGCTGATTTGATAGCCTTTAGGTAAATCAGGGTAAAAGTAGTTTTTTCTGGCAAATACCGAATATGGTGCAATTTCCGCTTCAATGGCCATGCCAAATTTAACGGCCATGCGTACCACTTCCTGGTTTAACACAGGAAGTACACCTGGAAGTCCTAAGTCGACTGCACAGGCTTGTGTATTTGGCTCAGCACCATAGGCTGTGGATGCAGCAGAAAATATTTTAGATTTTGTTGCCAGCTGGGCGTGAATTTCCAGACCGATGACTGTTTCCCATTCCATCATATTCTCCTTACTCGAAACCTTTCGGTGTTTGTTGATGCCAGTTAGTGACTTGTTGATATTGATGGGCAATATTCAATAAGCGGTCTTCTGTAAAATAATTGCCTATCACTTGTAAGCCTACGGGTTTGTTGTCAACGAAACCAGCAGGAATAGACATTGCTGGTAAACCCGCAAGGTTAATGGCAATGGTGTAAATGTCAGCAAGATACATTTCAATAGGGTCACCGGTCTTTTCACCCTGGGTAAATGCGGTTGAAGGTGAAACAGGCCCCATGAGTACGTCAACCTCAGATAATGCCTTGTTAAAATCGTCGGAAATTAAACGGCGAACTTTCTGTGCCTTAATATAATAAGCATCATAATAGCCAGCTGATAAAGCATAAGTGCCCATTAAAATACGACGCTTAACTTCATCACCGAAGGCTTCGCCACGTGAGCGCGTGTATAAGTCCTCAAGGTTTGCTGGGTTGTCGCAACGATAACCAAAACGTACACCATCAAAGCGCGATAAATTTGCCGAGCATTCTGCCGATGCAATCACGTAGTAGGCAGGTATTGCCAGTTTCATGTTAGGTAGGGAGACTTCTTTTATTTCTGCGCCCATTTTACGATATTCATTGACCGCTGTTTCAATGGTGGCAGCAATATCGCTGTTTAAGTCGTCACTGAAGAATTCTTTAGGTAAGCCAATTTTTAGGCCTTCAAGACTGTTATTTAGTCCCGCAGAATAATTAGGTACAGCACGATCTACACTGGTGGAGTCTTTTTTATCAAAGCCTGCCATGGTTTGTAATAAAATCGCAGCATCTTCTGCTGATCTAGCCATAGGCCCGCCTTGGTCTAGACTGGATGCAAAAGCAATCATGCCATAACGTGAGACGCGGCCATAAGTTGGTTTTAAGCCGGTAATACCACATAAAGATGCTGGTTGACGGATTGAACCACCGGTATCTGTACCTCTTACCGCCGGCGGTAGACGTGCTGCAAGTGCTGCTGCAGAACCACCGGATGAGCCACCCGGTACGGTCGTGGTATCCCAAGGGTTTTGTACTGAACCATAAAAACTGGTTTCATTGGACGAGCCCATGGCGAATTCATCCATATTTAACTTGCCAAGCATTACTGCGCCGGCTGAATTGAAATTCTCAATCACTGAGGCGTTGTAAGGGGCGGTAAAGTTATCTAGCATTTTTGAGCCGCAGGTTGTTTTAATACCTTGGGTACAAAAAATATCTTTTTGAGCAATAGGTATGCCTGTTAAAAGCCCTGGATTGCCAGTGGATAATTGGCTGTCTGCTGCTTTGGCTTGTGCCAGCGCATGTTCTTCAGATACCGTAATAAAGCTGTTGAGTGCTTGGAATTTGTTAATGCGATCCAGGTAGCTCTGAGTTAGTTCTACGCTAGAGTATTCGCCCGAACGTAGGTCTTTTGCAAGTTCAGTAATCGTTTTATTATGCATAGTCTTTCCGTTAGTCGATAACTTTAGGGACTAGGTAAAGTCCTGCTTCTGTTTGCGGGGCAAGAGACTGAAAGCTTTCACGTTGATTGGTTTCTGTTGCTTCGTCACTGCGTAACCTTTGCATCTGATCCATTGGGTGTGCCATGGGCTGAACAGTATCTGTATCTGTTTCACCCATTTGGGTCATTAAATCCAGCATGTTAGAGAGGTCATTGGCATAAGCACCAATATCATTTTCATCTATTCCCAGTCTTGCCAAGTGGGCAATTTTTATTACTTCATCAGCCGTTAACGACATTTTTTTAACTCCGAGTATTGCTAATCGATAGCGTAACGCAATATTTTTATTAAGTATTGATGGGGCGTTCAATCGCTAACCCATTCACAATATGATACTTTATATCTTGCTCAAATACCTGTTTGATTGTTAAAGTAGCAAGATTTTATATCGTTAAGGATACTGCTAAAGATGTTCAAAAGAATTCGCGGACTTTTTTCTAATGATTTATCTATCGATTTAGGTACGGCTAATACTCTTATCTATATACCCGGTCAAGGGATTGTATTGAATGAGCCATCTGTAGTAGCTATTAAGGAAGACAGAATTAGAGGGGCTAAAACTATAGCTGCAGTGGGCGCTGACGCAAAAATGATGTTAGGACGTACGCCTGGTAACATTACCGCAATTAGACCATTAAAAGATGGGGTAATAGCAGATTTTGCAGTGACAGAACGAATGCTTCGTTACTTTATTGAGAAAGTACATGAATCAAAATTATTACGCCCTAGTCCACGTATTTTAATTTGTGTACCTTGTGGGTCTACTCAAGTTGAACGCCGAGCGATTCGTGAATCTGCGGCAATGGCGGGTGCCAGAGAGGTTTATCTGATTGAAGAACCTATGTCAGCGGCGGTAGGCGCAGGGCTGCCTGTAGATGAAGCGCAAGGCTCTATGGTGCTAGATATTGGTGGCGGAACCTCTGAAGTGGCTGTTATTTCATTAAACGGTATTGTTTATTCAGCCTCGGTAAGAATTGGCGGAGATCGATTTGATGAGGCAATTATTAATTATGTGCGTAGGAATTACGGCACCTTAATTGGTGAAGCGACCGCTGAGAGAATCAAACAAGAGATTGGTACGGCTTACCCTGGAAGCGAGGTTAAAGAAATTCAAATAACCGGGCGCAATTTGGCAGAAGGTGTGCCCCGTAGCTTTTCTTTAAATAGTAATGAGATTTTAGAAGCGTTACAAGAGCCTTTGGCGGGTATTGTGGGTTCAGTAAAAGTGGCATTAGAGCAAACGCCTCCTGAATTGGGTTCCGATGTCGCAAATAGAGGGATTGTGCTAACGGGGGGCGGTGCTTTATTAAAGGATATAGATCGTTTAATTGCAGAAGAAACGGGGTTGCCTGTATATATCGCTGATGACCCGCTGACTTGTGTTGCTAGAGGTGGTGGTATGGTTTTGGAAATGTTGGATGAAAAAGGGCTTTCAGCTTTTTCTTTAGAATAAAGAAATAAATATTGATATTGAAACATTATGGCTGGGCAAATGCCTGGCCACAATGTTTTTAGCGGTAAATTGTGTGTGTGAGGTTTTGTTATAAAACTTTTATTTGCTTCAGGCCCCTCGCTTAGTACGAGGTTACTCATTGTGGTGCTGATATCCGTTATTTTACTTGCGGTGGATCATCGTAGTTCTCGGCTGGACAATACGCGTTCTATTTTGTCGATTATTGTTTACCCTATTCAATTGGCCGTTAGTTTCCCTGTGGAAATGGCAGAGCAGCTGTATGATTCGGTGGTTTTATATTCGGAATTAAAGAAAGAAAATGCACGGCTAAAAGAACAGCAGCTGATTGATAGGGTAAAGTTATTAAAATTTGCTGCACTGGAAAATGAAAATATTCGTTTGCGTGGATTGTTAGAAAGTTCATTTAAACTGGGTGAGCAGGTCTTAGTAGCTGAATTACTTTCTGTTAATCTAGTGCCTTATGAGCATACTGTGGTGGTGAATAAAGGTACTCGATTTGGGGTAAATGCTAGACAGCCTGTTTTAGATGCCAACGGGATTGTTGGGCAGGTTATTCGCTCATTGCCATTGAGCTCTGAAGTCATGCTGATAACAGATCCTAATCACGCTACTCCTGTTCAGGTTAATCGTAATGGTTTAAGAACAATTGCCTTAGGTAGTGGTCAGTTGGGGCGATTAAATTTACCTTTTTTACCTAATAATGCAGATATTTTGCCCGGTGATCTATTGGTTACCTCAGGCTTAGGTGGAACTTTTCCTCAGGGCTACCCTGTCGCTGTTGTTGGTGATTTTATAGTTCAGCCAAATAAACCTTTTGCTAATATTTACGCTACCCCCAAAGCACAGTTAGATAGAATTCGTGAATTGTTGATTGTTTGGAGTGATTCAACTCCTGTGCCCCTAACATTCCCTGAAACAACTGATACCAAAGAAATTCAGTGAGTAAAGACCATATCGCACGCTCGTATTTGTTGACGATTGCACTGGCAATGAGCTTGAATATCTTGCCCTTACCCGAGGCAATAAAAAACTTGAATCCTGATTGGGTTTTATTGGTCTTAATTTATTGGGCATTGGCAATGCCTGAAAGAATCGGCGTTTTTAATGCTTGGTTAATAGGGATTCTTGTTGATGTAATGACAGGAAGATTAATGGGGATGCACGGTCTCACTTATGCATTAGTGAGTTATGCCTGCTTAAAATTGCACAAACGATTACGTCAATATCCTCTTCCGCAACAATCTTTATTTATATTTTTCTGTCTGTTATCGTCTCAAACCATGGTGTTTTGGATAGAGAATATTCAAGATACTACCAAGTTTTCTTTTGTATTCTGGTTGCCCGTATTCATTGGTACATTTGCTTGGCCTTTGGTTGCTTCTGCTTTACGTTTTATTCGAACTTTGGGCGGGGGAGATTAATGGTAAGGTATTACGCAATAAAAGATACATTAGCCGAAAACCGTATTTTTCTAAGTCGAGTTGTCGCTATTTTTGTGTTTATTATTATCCTGACACTAGGCTTAATTGTTCGGCTGGTTTACTTGCAAGTTGCAGGGCATGAGCATTATTCAACGATGGCTAAGTCGAACCGAATCAAGGTGCTGTCTTTGCCGCCAACTCGCGGTATTATTTATGACAGGAAAGGGCGTGTTTTAGCTAATAATTTGCCGACTTATAGCTTAGAGCTAATCCCGGAACAAATTAAAGACCTTGATGAAACCTTGCAGCGCTTGCAAGTGCTGCTGGATATTCCTGATGAAAAAATTGAGCAATTTTTGAAGCAGAAAAAAAGAGAGAAGCGTTTTGAAAGTATTCCCTTGTTGTTGCGATTAAGTGATGAAGAAGTTGCCAAATTTGCAGTCGTTCGCCCTTTTTACCCCGGAGTCGATGTTCATGCTCGTTTGGTCCGTCACTATCCTTATGATGAGCTCACTTCACATGTTGTAGGTTATGTGGGGCGAATTAATGAGAAAGAGCTAAAAAAATTACCAGTTGCAGAGTACAGGGGAACGCACCATATAGGTAAGGTCGGAATAGAGAAAATGTATGAATCTCATTTACATGGACAAACCGGTCTGTCTGAAATAGAAACTAATGCTCAGGGTAGAGCTGTTAAAAATGTGGCATCTGAAGACCCGGTGCCGGGTGCTAATTTGTATCTAACATTAGACGTAGACTTGCAGAAAACAGCTTATGAAGCATTAGAAGGATACAATGGTGCTGTTGTTGCCATAGAAATCAAGACCGGAGATGTTCTGGTTTTTACTAGTCGTCCAGGATTTGATCCAAATCCGTTTGTTTATGGTATTAGTCGTCGTGCATACAAAGCTTTGCAACAATCTGACGATCAGCCCCTGTTTAATAGAGCTTTGCGAGGGCAGTACCCTCCTGGTTCAACAATAAAACCTTTTCTTGGTTTGGCGGGGCTTGAATACAATGTGATTAATTTTTATCAGAAGTTATATTGCCCCGGGTTTTATCAATTACCCAATGTGAAGCATAAATATCGAGACTGGAAGCGCTGGGGGCACGGTATGGTGGATTTAAATGATGCGGTGACTCAATCTTGCGATGTGTATTTTTATGATTTGGCACGGACTTTAGGCATAGATAGAATGCATGAGTTTTTACATAAATTTGGTTTTGGAGAGAAAACAGGTGTGGATCTTGTTGGTGAAAAGTCAGGTTTGTTACCTTCTAGAGCATGGAAAAAGAAGGTGCGGAAACAACCTTGGTACCCCGGTGAAACATTAATTACCGGTATAGGACAAGGCTTTATGCAGGTGACACCTCTACAGCTAGCAAGAGCAACAGCAACTTTGGCCAATCAAGGTGACGTGGTGACACCACATTTAGTCGATAGAATTATTAAATCAAACTACGCCATAGCCGGCCCTACTCAGATAAATAAACAGATTAAGTTAAGTAAAAAGAATTTAGATGATGTTATCTCAGCTATGGTTAATGTAGTTCATGGTGCCAGAGGAACAGCAAGAAGTTTGAAACATGGTATCAATTATAAAGTCGCAGGTAAAACAGGGACGGCTCAGGTGTTTAGTATTAAGCAGGAAGAAAAATATAATGAAGATGAGATTGATTTTAAATTAAGGGATCATGCGTTATTTATGGCTTTTGCGCCAGCCCATGATCCGCAAATAGCGGTCGCAGTCATTATGGAACATGGTGGTCATGGCGGGTCAGTTGCTGCCCCAGTTGCAGGTAAAATCATGAAGCAATTTTTGATGCCTACAGAGGGGACAAATAGTGCAAACTGAAACCCGAAATGAACACTTCCAGTCTTCTTCTTTTATTGGCGGATTGCTTAGAAAGTTGCATATAGATATTCCTCTTTTTATCGGTCTATTTCTACTTTGTACGGTTAGTTTTTTAATCTTATATAGTGCGGGCGGACAAAATATAGCGCTGTTAATGCGCCAAGCAACTCGAATAGCGGTTGCTTTTGTGTTGATGATTATTCTGGCTCATATAAACCCAAGACATTTTCATCGACATTCGGCGGTATTGTATATTATTGGTGTGTTATTACTGCTAGCCGTGTTGCTTGTAGGGCAGGTTGGGAAAGGTGCGCAGCGTTGGCTGGATCTAGGTTTTTTTCGTTTTCAGCCCTCAGAAATGATAAAAATCACCACGCCTATGATGATCGCCTGGTTTTTGTCGGGGTACTCATTGCCACCAAAGCCAAAACAGCTTTTTATTGCCGCTTTATTGATAATTATCCCCACTGTGCTAATTGCCAAACAGCCAGACTTAGGTACATCATTATTGGTGGCTAGCTCTGGAGCGGCAGTTTTGTTTTTTGCTGGCTTGTCTTGGCGTTTTTTGATTTCAACAGGGGTAGTTTTAACGGCATTAACCCCCGTTTTATGGCATTTCATGAGGGATTATCAGCGAGCTAGGGTGTTAACCTTTTTGAATCCAGAAGCTGACCCTATGGGTAAAGGCTATCATATTATTCAGTCTAAAATTGCGATTGGCTCGGGAGGGATACATGGTAAAGGTTGGCTAGGGAGTACACAGGCAAACCTGGATTTCTTACCTGAAAGTTCGACTGATTTTATTTTTGCAGTATTTGCTGAAGAATTCGGTTTATCGGGTTGTTTGAGCTTGTTAATACTCTATTTGTTGATAATTAGTCGTTGTTTATATATTGCAGTACAGGCACAAGATAGCTACAGTCGGTTACTGGCTGGCAGTTTAACCTTTACTTTTTTTGTGTATGTTTTTGTAAATATTGGGATGGTGATTGGAATATTGCCAGTGGTTGGAGTGCCTTTACCCTTAGTTAGTTATGGGGGGACGTCTATGGTAACCTTGCTAGCAAGCTTTGGTCTTCTGATGTCTATACATACACATAGAAAATTTTTACCTACCTAGAGATTATTTAAAAATGAAGAATAGAATAACTCGATTTTTGATTTGTTGTGGCTTTATCAGCAGTTTTAATGTTTTAGCTGCTGTTGAAGAAACAGAATTATTTAATCAATTTATTGGCAGTATGGTTGAAAAGCACCAATTTGATGAGACTGCGTTAAAACAGTTATTTCATTCGGTTGATATTAAGCAAAATATCATTAAAACGATGGAGAGACCAGCCGAAGGTGTTTTGCCGTGGCATAAATATAGAAAAATATTTATGACCGATACTCATATTAAGGGTGGCTTAAAATTCTGGCAAGAAAATGAAGCGACATTAACCGCTGTTGCCGCTCAATATGGTGTGCCCGCCGAAATAATAATAGCGATTATTGGAGTTGAAACACGTTACGGTGGTCATACGGGGAATCATCGAATAATAGATGCACTTTCAACTTTAGGTTTTTCCTACCCTAAGCGTAGTAAATTTTTTCTTTCTGAGTTAGAAAATTTTTTAATCCTTTGTCGTGAAGAAAACATAGATCCATTAGAGCCAACAGGTTCTTATGCTGGCGCGATGGGGATTCCTCAATTTATGCCAAGTAGTTATAGGGCTTATGCAGCGGATTTTGAGGATGATAAAAAAAGAGATATCTGGAATAATTCAGCTGATGCAATAGCCAGTGTTGCAAACTATTTTATGAAGCATAAGTGGCAGAAAGGTGAAGCAATTACCTATCCTGTGAAGGCAGCTGGAGAGGAATACCAAAAAGCATTAACAAAAGGACTTAAGCCTGATTTAACATGGGCAGAATTGCAAATAATGTCGGTAACAAGCAAGGCTGAATTAAAGCAGGATGAAGCCGTTAAATTACTGGCTTATCAGCAAGAGAATGGGGATGATTTATGGGTAGGTTTGCATAATTTTTATGTGATTACCCGTTATAATCACAGTCCTTTGTATGCAATGGCTGTTTATCAATTAAGCAATGCTATCTATCAGGCAAAGCAAACTCAAGTGTCATCTGGAAATGAATAAAAAACTGCTGCTTTTGGGTATTGTTTTTAGTGCGGGTTGCTCAGTTGTGCCTACAGACAGGTATATTGGACAAGATAGTGCGCCAGCTCATATCCCGGTTAATGTTATGGCAGTTGCTGATGCTATACCTAAGTATGAAAAGCGTACCAGAGCTGGAAATCCCGTTGAATATGAAGTTCTGGGTAAGCGATATAGAGTCTTAGCCGAGAGTAAAGGTTATCAGGAAAGAGGGATAGCTTCTTGGTACGGTACTAAATTTCACGGTAGAAAGACCTCAAATGGTGAGGTTTATAATATGTATGCGATGACCGCTGCGCATAAAACTTTACCTATCCCTAGTTATGTCAGGGTGACTAATCTTAAAAATCAACGCAGTGTGGTTCTGCGAGTTAATGATAGAGGGCCTTTTCATGAGAATAGAATTATTGATTTGTCTTATACCGCCGCTGTTAAGTTAGGTATTCAGAAAACTGGTACAGGGTTTGTAGACGTAACAGCATTAGAATTTGATGGTGCTAAAAAATCAACATTGGTGTTCGATAGTGTTAAACAATTGGCCCAGCCGCTGACGTCAACGGTACAGCAGCATACAGGCGCTATTTATTTGCAAATTGGGGCATTTATTAGTGCAGTCAATGCTAGGCAATTACAAGATAAGTTGTTCTCAGGGCAAATAGCAAAATCAAGAATTCAGGTGGTTAAAAACCAGCAAGCTGATTTATATAAGGTGCAAGTCGGGCCTTTGGATTCAAGGCAGCAGGTAGCTGAATTTAATAAAAAATTAGCGCTATTAGGTTTTTCTCAAGCGCAATTGGTTATTGAAAAATAAAGGGTGGCTGTATTTTATAGGGCTTGCTGAGTGCTATTTTCATCTCTTGTATATCTCGCATTAGCGGACTAATGTTGGTCTGAGTAACTTCTCATTATCTACTGGGATAAAAGAATTCACACCGAGGGCACAAAGATCACTAAGAAAGGGCCGGGTAATTATTTTTAGAAAGCTCTTCTCTGTGACCCCGGTGATCTTCGTGTGAATAAATCTTTTATTGTAATTAATGCTCTCAGCTTGAAGCTAAATATCAATGTTACAATGATGCTATATCTGAATTTATATTAAGTTGGTGGATTCAGTAAATATTCTTTAGAGTTAATTTGGTTAATAAAAATGTTCCCATTTATTCGAAATTGTTTTATTTCAATTGCTGTTTTATTAGTGCTTTCAAATTCAGTACATGCGGCAAATAAAATCCTGATACCTGCTGCGCCCAGTATTGCTGCAAAAAGTTATATCTTGTTAGATTTTAATAGTAATAAGGTGTTAGCTGAGGAAAATGCAGATGTTAGGTTAGCACCTGCAAGTTTGACTAAAATCATGACAGTCTATGTGGTTTTTAGAGAGTTATCCAATGGACATTTAACACTGGACGAAAAAGTAACTATCAGCAAAAAAGCTTGGCAAACAGGGGGGTCAAGAATGTTTGTTGAGGTGAATAAGCAGGTGTCGATTGAAGATTTGTTGCAAGGCGTTATTATTCAATCTGGTAATGATGCCAGCGTGGCATTGGCCGAGCATGTTGCAGGTGATGAAGCCACATTTTCAGCGATGATGAATCAACATGCTACACGATTGGGTATGTTGGATAGTCATTTTGAAAATAGCATGGGCTTGCCGAGTGAAAATCACTACACAACAGCGAGAGATTTGGCTAAATTGACCATCGCTGTAATTTCTGAATTTCCTGACTATTATAGATGGGATTCTAAAAAGGAATTTACCTATAACAAGATTACTCAACCAAATAGAAATAAATTATTGTGGCGCGATAAATCAGTGGATGGTGTAAAAACCGGCTACACCGAAGAAGCAGGTTATTGCATGGTTGCATCAGCAAAACGTGAAGAAATGCGTTTGATCTCAGTGGTGATGGGAACAGCCAGTGTTAATGCCCGAGCCAATGAAAGCCAGAGCTTATTAAATTATGGCTTCCGCTTTTTTGAAACCCACAAGTTGTACCAGGGTAATGACGCATTATCAGAAGCCAGAATCTGGAAAGGTGATAGTAAAAAATTACCACTGGGCTTGAATAGCGATCTTTATGTCACGATTCCTCGTAGACATTACAAAGATTTAAAAGCTGAAGTAAAAACTGATAACAAAATTATTGCACCTATTAAGGCGGGTGATGTTTTTGGATCGGTTAATATCTCTTTAGCTGGCGATGTGGTGGCAAATAGGCCGTTAATTGCACTAAGAACAGTTAGCAAAGGAAGTTTTGTACAGCGAATGATTGATGAAGCCATGCTAATGATGGAGTAGATCATGAATGATTTAATTGATAGCAAAGTATATCTCAATGGTGAGTATTTGCCTTTGTCGGAAGCAAAAGTTTCTGTGCTAGATCGCGGTTTTTTATTTGGCGATGGGGTTTATGAGGTAATTCCTTCTTATTCGGGACGTTTGTTTCGGATGGAAGATCACTTAATGCGATTGCAAGCAAGTCTGGCTCGTATCCGACTTGAGACTTCCTGCGATTTAGAAGAATGGTTGACAATACTGACGCCTTTATTAGATAACAGTAAGGATCAATATATCTATCTACAAATTACCCGGGGTGTCGCACCTAAAAGGGATCACGCTTTTCCTGAAACCCCAGTGCCGACAGTTTTTGCCATGTGTTCAGATATTAAACCTTTTGCAGGGGTAGAAATAGGCGTAAAAGCATTAACCATGGAAGATAGTCGCTGGGAAATGTGTAATGTAAAAGCAACCACATTATTGGCTAATATTTTGTTAAGGCAAGAAGCGATTGAAAAAGGTTGTGCTGAAGCAATATTAGTCAAGAAAGGCTATGTGACTGAAGGTGCGGCGAGTAATTTATTTGCTGTGATTGATGGCGTATTAATTACCCCTGAAAAAACAGCCGAAATATTACCAGGTATTACTCGGGAAGTAATTTTAGAATTAGCGGAGCAGAATGGTTTTCAGTTATGTGAAGAAATCATTGCTGTGGAAGCACTAAAAGCCGCGAGTGAGATTTGGGTGACCAGTTCAACGCGTGAAATAGTCCCAGTGGTGGAATTGGATGAAGTGGCTGTTGGTGATGGAAAGCCTGGTCCTGTTTTTCAAAAAATGAATCAATTGTTTCAAGAGTATAAAAGATCAGTATGAGTGAAGAAGAGCTAGTCATAGATTTTCCTTGCCAGTTTCCTATCAAAGCCATGGGTAAAAACATCCCTGATTTTGATGCGATTGTTGTGGCGATTGTTAGACAGCACGTAGACGATTTAAAAGAAAGTGCCGTTAAAACTAAATCGAGCAAAGGTGATAAATTTTTATCGGTAACGGTCACCATAGAAGCGACCAGTAGAAAACAACTGGACTCAATATACCAAGGTTTAACTGATTGTCCGGAAGTAATAATGACTTTATAAAGAGGTAGAGTGGAGTTTAGTCAGTAATACTTAAAGATAAAGTAGACGCCAATGTTAAACCAACCTCTGGTTGCCGTCAGCGCCTGTTTATTAGGGCAAAAAGTTAGATACGATGGCAAAGATAAATACACTTCGTTAATTGCAGAAGAGCTAGGTAAGTATTGTCGATTACTAGCTGTCTGCCCTGAAGTTGAAATAGGTTTGGGTGTTCCCAGACCAAAAATACAGTTAACTCAGGTAGGAAGCCATATTAAAGTCTTGCAAGCAGATGATCCAAGCATTGATGTGACAGATTTATTAGTTGATTTTGCCAAACAATTTGTTAATCAGCATGCTTTATCCGGTTTAGTATTACAAGATAAATCTCCCAGTTGTGGCATTGATAATAGCAAGCTGTTTTCAGAAGCTGGTGAGCTAACTGGTAACAGTAGCGGTTTATTTGCGGCAACAATGATGGACTCATTTCCAAATCTGCTTGTGGTTCAAGCAAGTCAATTACAAAGTAAAGCGGATGTTTTGCATTTTGTGAAAAGACTTTCTAAAAACATTTATTAACGGGGTGGTTAAATGAATTTTCTAACAAAAATTGTCCTACTATTATTATTTTCAGTTGCTGTTGAAGCTGCTAGTGAAGATCAAATGATTATGGAAAGCAAACAATCCATTAAGCACTTTGCTCAGCAGTTAAAAAACAAATTGCAGCAAGGAATGAAAGCTGGTGGTCCTGTTAAGGCTATAAAAGTCTGTAATACAGCGGCGGAAAATATTTCTAAGCAAGTCTCAGAACAGTTTGGTTGGAACATTGCTCGTACTTCATTAAAATTTAGAAACAGCAATAATAGTCCTGATGATTGGGAAACAAAGGTATTACAGGATTTTGAACATAGAATGCAAAAGGGGGAGGCTATTGAACAATTAGACTTTGCTGAAATAATAGAAAAAGATAATGCCTTTATTTTTCGCTATATGAAAGCTATTCCAACACAAGGCATTTGTTTGAGTTGTCATGGAGACAAACTTTCATCGACTGTGACTAAAAAACTGCATGAATTGTACCCGGAAGATAAAGCAACAGGCTTTAAAGTAGGTGATCTACGTGGTGCATTTACAATTATTAGAGCTATCGACTAATGCAGCCTATATTAAAAAGATTAGGTTTACTAGATTATGAAACAGTCTGGCGGGATATGCAGAGGTTTACACAAGATAGAAGTAAAGAAACGGCGGATGAAATCTGGATAGTCGAGCATCCTCCAGTATATACCTTAGGGCTTAATGGTAAACGTGAGCATTTGCTGGATATTACTGATATTCCGGTGGTGGAAACGGATCGTGGTGGCCAGGTGACTTATCATGGTAAAGGGCAATTAGTGGTTTATCTGTTGCTGGATATAGAGCGATTAAAAACAGGGGTAAGAGATATTGTCACCTTGTTGGAGCAAACTATGATGGCAACATTGGCTCAATATGGTATTAAGGCGGATGCCAAGCCTGAGGCGCCAGGTGTTTATGTTGACGGTAAAAAAATAGGTTCTGTGGGGTTAAGAGTTAAAAAAGGTTGTTGTTACCATGGGCTTAGTTTAAATAATGACATGGATTTAACGCCATTTAATCAAATTAATACCTGTGGGTATCCTGATTTAGAAGTGACTCAACTCGCCGATCTTAATATACATATTAAAACCCATGAGCTTGCTGTTCCTGTGGTTCATCATATTTTACAAGCAATAACAAAATGACTTTAAAAGCGCCCTCTCGTTCAACCCCAGAAAGCCATCAACGTAATGCTGAAAAGTTATCACGCATCCCGATTAAAGTTGAAAAATCAGAAGCTGTATTGCGTAAACCCGATTGGATTAGGGTAAAAATTTCTTCTAATGAAGAAATAACGCGGATTAAAAAAAGTTTGCGTGAAAATAATCTGCATACGGTTTGTGAAGAAGCAGCATGCCCTAATTTAGGTGAATGCTTTAGTCATGGTACGGCAACTTTTATGATTATGGGGGATATATGCACCCGTCGTTGCCCTTTTTGTGATGTTGCGCATGGCAGGCCTAAGCCTCTGGATCAGCAAGAACCCATAAATTTGGCTAAAACTATTAAAGCCATGGCTTTAAAATATGTAGTGATTACCTCGGTGGATCGTGATGATTTAAGAGATGGTGGTGCAGGGCATTTTGCTGATTGTATTGCGGCTATAAGAGAGCATTCTCCACAAACAAAAATAGAAGTTTTAGTTCCCGATTTTCGTGGCCGTATGGATAAAGCGGTAGAGATTCTTAAACAACAACCTTGTGATGTGTTTAATCATAATCTGGAAACCGTTCCCAGACTTTATAAAGAGGCAAGACCAGGGGCGAATTATCAAGAGTCTTTAACGTTGCTAAAAAAATATAAAGCGGCTTATCCAGAAGCAATGACTAAATCTGGCATTATGCTGGGCTTAGGTGAGCAGGAAGACGAAGTTAATCAGGTGATGAAAGATTTGCGTGAGCATGGGTGTAATATGCTGACATTAGGCCAGTATTTACAACCGAGTAAGGATCACCTGGCAGTTAAAGAATATATCACGCCAGAGCAATTTGATCGCTATGCAGAAACAGCTAAAGCTTTAGGCTTTAAAAATGTGGCTAGTGCGCCTTTGGTCAGGTCTTCTTATCATGCTGATTTACAGGCTAAAGAATTAACATAAGGTTTATTTATTTGGAAAAAAGACGGATTCATTCTCTGGTTGCCAGGCAGGGTACTTGTCCATAATGGATGTAAATAACTCAGATTCAATGTGTTGCTGTAGCCACTGATTTAAATATGTGTAACCCGATGATTGAAACCAGTCGGTATTTACATTGGCAAATTGACGGATAAAAGGAAAGATCGCCATATCTGCTAAAGATATATTGTCACTACAAAGAAAGCGATGTTGGCTGAGTCTGTTTTCTAAATCAATCAAAAATTGTTCGGCGTGTTCTCGATAATAAGTCTCGTGCTGTTCTGGATAGCGGTCGGCATATTTGTATCGATCCAGATAATATTTAAATTCCCCGTCATTATCTTGAATCAGTTGTTTAATGTCTTCTGTTAAGTCATTGGCCAGCCAGTTATCAGGATCATTTTGGGCTAACGCCCAATGCATAATATCCAGGCTTTCATCAATCACTGTTCTATCAGGTAACAATAAAACGGGTACAGTGCCTTTGGCTGAAATATTCAGTAATTGTTGTGGTTTATTGCGCAATACAACTTCTCGTAATTCAACGTTTATCGCTGAGTTTGCAATAGCCTGTCTTGCTCTCCTAGCATAAGGGCAGCGACGGAAGCTATATAGAACAGGATGGCTTGAATTCATCATAATACT
>DAOWHF010000020.1:0-2036 GCA_030641565.1 Methylomarinum sp. | reverse complement strand
ATATGAAACATGAGAACATACAAACGACTAAAAATTGAAGGGGGCTGTTATTTCTTTACTGTTGTTTTAGTTCAACGAAACGGATATAACTTATTAATTGATCATGTTGATTCCTTGCGAGAATCATTTAAGCATGTTCAAAATAATCATCCTTTTACAATGAATGCTATCGTGATTATGCCCGATCATTTGCATTGTATTTGGCAATTACCCGAAGGGGATGATAACTTTTCTACTCGTTGGCGATTGATTAAGGCGCACTTTTCACAATCAATTAAAAAAGGTGAAGAGATCAATAAAAGTCGTCAGAGAAAAGGAGAGCGAGGGATTTGGCAACGCCGTTTTTGGGAACATGTTATTCGTGATGATGTTGATTATGCAAACCATGTTGACTACATTCATTACAATCCTGTGAAGCATGGGTATGTTAATCGTGTAGTCGATTGGGAGTATTCATCTTTTCATTGTTGGGTCGAAAAGGGGATTTACTCTTCAAATTGGGCTGCTTCAGATGATGTTATTAAGTTGACTATTGAGTGAGGGTGCTGGGATTACGCGTTGCTTCATCCCAGCCTACTTTTTTAGTGGCTGTGACCATGCCCATGTTCTTGGGCAAATTCTCTGTAGCTACAGCCATCACATTCCATCATCGGTTTATTGTCTGGGTGCTGTAATGCCTTAACATTGTCATCTAGCAAGGTGTAAATTTCGAGTTCAAAACCTAGGTAATCACCTAACGCAAAACGGATTTCAGGGTATTGCTTTTGTAGGTGTTTAAATTGCTCGGCAATACGGGTGATTAATGTGCCAGTAAACAGGTAATAAGGTTGAATCACAATTTGAGTCATACCTAATTTAACTTGTCTTTGTACTGCCGTTTCTAAGCGCGGAAAGGTAATGCCGGTAAAAGCAATATCAACTAGGTCGTGATGGGTTTCTTCTTGTACCCAGCGGGCTAGTTTGGCTACTTCACCATTAGCAATTTTATCGGATGAGCCTCGACCCAAGAGAATTACACCCGTGGTTTTTGGATCAGGCATAGCGATAGTATCCATTACCTGTGTTAAACGACGTGTAATGACTTTTAACGTTGTCATGCTCACGCCTAAGTGTTTACCATAGATAAACTCAACATCTGGATGGCGCAGTCTGGCCTTTTCTAAATGCTCAGGTATTTCCATTTTTACATGACCTGCGGCATTTAATATTAACGGTATAACTAAGACTTTAGATGCATTTTTAGCCGCATTATCAAATCCTTCATCTAATAAAACATCTGCAAATTCTATATAACAAACTTCAATGCGCCATTCCGGGTGCTGTGCTTTCCAGATGTCTGCAAATTGTTCGATTTCTTTGTTGCCATTAGGGTCGCGGGAGCCGTGTCCAACTAATAAAATTGTTTCAGTCATTCTTTATTTGGTCTCTTTTTCTGCTTTGCGAAAACGATGAGTAAACGCTGCATCGTAAAGTTTTGATTTTTTTAATTCAGGCCAGTGTCTTGCGCCTAAAGTAGGACTGGCGATAATCATCGCCTGGCTGTTGATTTTGGCTTCTTTGCATTTTTCTCTGATATTGGACAAGGTGCCTCGGATAACTTGCTCTTCGCCTGGCCAACTGGCTTTATAGACAACAACGATAGGCGCATCTGCTGACCACCCCGCGGCTAATAATGCTGTTTCTATTTTTTTAAGTAGGGTAATAGAAAGATATAAACATAATGTGCTGTGATGTGCGGCTAACTCTTCTAAAGACTCGCCTTCTGGCATGGGAGTGCGACCTTCAACACGAGAGAAAATCACGGTTTGTGTGACTTCAGGTAAAGAAAGTGTTCCCGCAGCAGCCGCAGCCGAAGCCATTGCCGATGTGACGCCTGGTACCACAGCCACCTCAATACCTGCAGCATCTAAAGGTTGGATCATTTCGATTAAAGCACCGTATAAACCGGGATCACCTGTTTGTAATCGCAAGACATTGGCATTGTCTTTTGCTTTGCTGATCAGCCAATCGCATATTTCTTCTAGTGTCATGCCTTT
>DAOWHF010000140.1:0-2201 GCA_030641565.1 Methylomarinum sp. | reverse complement strand
CTGGTCAATTTTAAATAGTTCATGAGTGCTTATGCCCAGTAAACTTTGTAGTCCTGTTTTTGCTAATTCAATCGCATTAAGGGTTTGGATTTTTGTATCTTGGGCTTCAGCGAGTTGGACTTCTAGCGACAATACGTCTGATCTTAAGACGGACCCCGCCTCGTAGCGAATTCTACTTTGTTTTAATTCATTTTCTACGGCTTCAATAGATCGATTGGAAATTTTGTCTGCTTCAATTGCAGCGAGATAGGCATAAAATGTCGAGCTTACGGCTTGAATAAGCAGGTTGTGTGTGGCTGTTTTTTCCAGGGTTGCGGCTTCTACACTAAGTTCAGCTGATTTACTCTGGAAATAGTCTTGGCCTCCTCTAAATAATGAGTAACTGGCAGTGACTTCGGGACGGTAGTTATCTGTACCACCAGGGTTGTTGAAGTCAACCGAACCTGAGACTAGATCAAGTCGGCGTTGAGCGATAATCATGCCAAAGGCACGGGAAGGGTTGGTGCTATGCTCATAAGATAAACGGGTTTTTATGTTGGGGTAAAAATGCGATAAGGCAATGCTTAGCTGTGTTTCTGCTTGAGCAATCCTGTCTTGCATAATTTGCAAGTTGGGGTTGTGGGTGAGGGCATGGTCTATGGCTTGTTGTAAATTATAGGTATGATTTTCTGTCGCAGAGAGCGCCGCTGAGTTTAAGAAGAGTGTCGCTGCAATCAATAGCTGTTTTTTATATAAATCAAACATAATTTTTGTTTATCCTTGTTCGGGAATACATAGCGTAATGTTTCAACATAGAGTACCACTACCATTAATTTAAGGTGGTTATATAGGGTGTGCTAAGGGAACGAAGCACATCTTTCAGTGTGATGCGCTTCCTGTCGTCAGCAAATCCTATTTTCTTGATTTAATTATTGGCTGTGACATCGTGTATGGGTACGGAAAGCCCTTTGCGCATCCTACTTTGTTGAACTTAATATATTAGGTAAAACAATTTTTTCTCCTGCTGATAAGCCAGAAATAACCACGATATTATCCCCTGATTTTTGACCAATACGAATAAACCGTCGGATAGGATTGTTGTTTTCTAAAACCCAGACCACATCTAATTGTCCCATTTGTTTAATATAAGAGCTGGGTATGATAAGTTGCTGTTTTTTTCCTGAGGGAATACTAATTCTGGCAAACATCCCTGGTAGTAATTGACCATTATGTTCAATTTTTGCTTTGATTAAAAAACTACGCGCTCCGGGGTCTGCCGCAGGCACAATTTCTTCAATTGTTGCCATGATTGTTTTGTTTAATGCCGGAATTTGAGTTTCTAATTGTTGCCCTATGCTAAGTGTTAATGCCAGTGATTCTCGGACATTAGCATCAACCCGTAAGGATTTAGGATCGTATAGCGTGAGTAACTTTATACCAGGGGAGGCGAGGTCACCGGGTTCAGCAAAGCGATCAATTACTCTTGCCGTAAAATGCGCTTTAATTTTGCTGTAACTTGAGGTGGTTTGGGATGATTCTAATTGTTGTCTGGAACTGGCCAGTTGGGCTTTTAAGTTGTTGTAATTTCCACTAGCCTGTTCTAGCTGAGCTTTGGTGACACTTTCTTTGCTGTATAGGTTTTTGGTTCGGCTGTAATGTGACTTGGCCTGCTTTAATTTGGCAAGAATGGCATTGATGTTGGCTTTTGATTGAGCAACATTGGCGCGGTTGTTTCTATTATCCAATTCGATTAATAAATCACCTTTATTGACCAGATCGCCGGCTTTTACATGAATGGCTTTGATAGGTGCTAATATTCTGGCCGCAACGTGGGTGGTTTGTTTGGATCGCACGGTAGCGGGTACATCTTCATGCAATTGCATGGGAGTGTTGCTGAGTGTTAAAAAGTCACCTTTAAAAACAGTCTTAGAGATCAGTTCGTCGGGTTTTATTTTAGAGTCAAATGCACCTGCTATCCACATAATGCTGAGCAAAAGCCCAACGATTGTGAGCAAAGGCACGGTAAAAGGTTTGATTTTACTAGTCATATTTGTCATAAGGCTCTCCTAAATCTTTTCTGCTACCGGTGAATAAACCAGATAATAAACCACGGGAATCACCAGTAAGGTAAATAAGGTGGAGGCTAAAATACCAAAAATAATGGCAATGGCTAAACCACTAAAAACAGGGTCTAGGGTAATAATCAGATTACCTAATAATGT